>CACXMR010000050.1 GCA_902768825.1 uncultured Ruminococcus sp. | reverse complement strand
GATTTGATTGTATCACAGCGTTTTGTAAAAATAAATAGCAATCCGGCAAGATGCATTTATCCCCCGGTAAGATGCACTCGCACCCCCGCCGGCGAGCCGCCGGAGCCTATTTCGCGATGAAAGTTACTTAGACAATAAATTATGTGTCCGCGTGAAGGAAGTAACAACTGCGAGGGTGCAGTTAAAGGTTCGTTTTTCTGCCCCCGCGAACAGGGGAGCGCAGGCTCAGGCTCTGCGCCGCTTGACAAATAAAGGAAAATAATATAGAATTACTATGAATAAATACGGCAAATATGCAGATGGTTGATGTCTGCATTGTTTCCCGATAAAGCTCCCTTGGTTGGAGCCGGTCGGGACAGCCTGAGAGGAATATTTCTGACCAGCGCTGTTGCCGCAAAAAATATGGGGGTAGATCTGATGAGCTTCAGTATTCTCGGAACAGGTAAAGCTGTACCGGATTATGTTTTGACAAACGATGAGCTTTCAACAATGGTTGAAACCAATGATGAGTGGATAAGAACCAGAACGGGAATAGAAGAAAGACGAGTGTGCAAGGACGAGACACTGACGGAGCTTACTGTCAGGGCTGCAAAGGACGCTCTTGAAAATGCGGGCGTGTCTCCCTCACAGCTTGATCTGATAATCTGCTCCACTATGAGAGGTGAAAATATCACTCCGTCACAGGCGTGTGTGATACAAAAGGAAATAGGGGCTGATTGTCCGGCGTTTGACGTCAACGCTGCCTGCTCGGGATTTATATATGCTCTCGACATCGCTGACGGGTATTTCGTGAGAAAAAAGGTGAAGCACGTTCTGATAGTATCTATGGATAACCTGTCTAACATTATTGACTGGCAGGATCGCTCCACCTGTGTGCTTTTTGGTGACGGCGGAGCCGCTGCCGTGCTTGGTGAGGGTGATGATCTGCTTGCTATAAATCTTACCGCCGTCGGAAACGACGAGGTGCTGCGCATCCCCCATGGAAGCAATTCCTCCCCATTCTACAGGCACGAGGAGGAAAGGGCGGTGCTGCACATGGCAGGCAACGAGGTCTATAAGTTTGCTGTCAACGCTATGTCCACAGGGATAAAAAAGGCCGTTGAGGATGCAGGGCTGACAGAGGATGACGTAGATCACGTTATTCCCCACCAGGCAAATATAAGGATTATCAACGCTTCCGCAAAAAATCTCGGCATTCCGAGAGAAAAGTTCTATTGCAATGTAAAC
Source organism: uncultured Ruminococcus sp. (assembly GCA_902768825.1). GTDB lineage: Bacteria > Bacillota > Clostridia > Oscillospirales > Acutalibacteraceae > UBA1213. The sequence continues at coordinate 23,218 of CACXMR010000050.1, read as the reverse complement.
CACTATGGCAATACTTCATCCGGCAGCGTGCCGCTTGCACTGGATGAGGCAAACCGTGAGGGTCTGTTGAAAAAAGGCAACATTATCGCTATGTGTGCCTTCGGAGCAGGCCTTACCACCGGAAGCTGTGTTATCCGCTGGAGCAGATGACAGGGCTTTGCGGCACAATGCGACCTATATATGCGGCATAACAGGATATAATATGAATAGCGTCGGATTTCCGGCGTGATACGGAGGATCAGCTTATGGCAAAAACAGCTTTGGTTTTTTCCGGTCAGGGCGCCCAGTTCTCTGGAATGGGCAGGGAGCTTTATGAATGTTCACCTGCTGCAAGGGCGGTATTCGATATGGCGGAGACTATCCGTCCGGGTACAAAGGCTCAGTGCTTTGAGGGGACGAGTGAGGAACTTTCTGTCACGATCAATACTCAGCCCTGTGTTTTCATTACCGATCTGGCTGCCGCTGCGGCGGTGGTCGAAAAAGGAATCAGACCGGATTTTGTGGCAGGTTTTTCTCTCGGAGAGATCGCAGCCATCGCTTTTGCGGGGATGCTTTCCTATGAAGACGCCTTCAGGCTGGTATGCAAAAGAGCGGAGCTTATGGACAAGGCTGCAAAGGATTGTCCCGGAGCTATGGCGGCGGTTATGAAGATAACGCCCCAGCAGACAGAGGAGATCTGCAGCAGCTTCAGCAGGGCATATCCGGTGAACTACAACAGCCCGGCACAGACCGTGGTGGCGGCGGATGTCTCTGAGATAGACGCCCTTTGCGAGAAGGTAAAGGAAATGAAGGGCAAGGCAAAGAAGCTTGCGGTCAGCGGAGCCTTCCATTCCCCGTTTATGGATGAGGCGTCAAAGGGCATGGCGGATTATCTCAGCGACAAGGTGCTGAAGGATCCGGAGATGCCGGTCTATGCAAATTACACGGCTCAGCCCTATCAGGGAGATTACAGGGAGCTGGTGGCGCTGCAGATCAACCATCCGGTGAGATGGCAGAAGACGGTAGAAAACATGATAGAGGCAGGAGCCGACAGATTCATAGAAGTAGGTGTCGGCAAGACGCTTACGGGTCTTATCAAAAAGATCGACCCACAGGTGAATGCAGTTAATATTGATAATAAGGAGGGACTTGACACTCTTTGAGGTGTCGGGGCACAGAGATGTTTGAGCTTACAGGAAAGACAGCTATAATCACAGGCGCATCAAGAGGAATCGGAAAGGGCATTGCCCTCAAATTTGCAGACCTCGGTGCAAATATCGCATTTCTCCACTTCAACGATGGAGAGAAGGCAGATGAGACCGTAAAGGAGCTGGAGGAAAAGGGTGTAAAGGTCAAGGCGTATAACTGCAATGTGGCTGACTTTGAGGCTTCAAAGCAGGTTATTGACGAGATCATACAGGAATTCGGAGAGGTACACATTCTTGTCAACAATGCGGGCATCGTCAGGGACGGTCTTATCCTCTCTATGAAGGAGGCCGATTTTGACGCAGTTATCAGCGTTAACCTCAAGGGCGCCTTCAACATGACAAAGAATATCTATCAGCACTTTATGAAGAAGAGAAGAGGAAGGATAATCAACATTTCTTCCATCGTGGGCATCAACGGCAATGCGGGTCAGGCAAACTACGCATCCGCAAAGGCCGGACTTATCGGACTTACAAAGTCTGTTGCTAAAGAGCTTGGCTCAAGGAACGTGACGGCAAACGCCATCGCTCCTGGCTTCATCAAGACGGATATGACAGACGGTATGCCTGAGAAGGCAAGGGAAGCGGCTCTTGCGGCTATTCCGATGAAGAGAGCCGGACAGGTGGAGGATATCGCAAACACTGCGGCCTTCCTTGCAAGCGATGAGGCTTCCTATATCACAGGCGAAGTTATCAGGGTAGACGGCGGTATGGCTATCTGACGGAAGACTATGCGAAGGACGGCATCAGATCTAAGGATCGGCGCCGGTCACGCAGATCCCCTCACTGTCGTGCACGGTGCAGGGATGAGGAGATCACAGATATCAGGAAGGATGAAGAAAATGAAAAGAGTTGTTGTGACAGGCCTGGGCGCCGTCACTCCCGTAGGAAATAATGTTGAGAGCACATGGGATTCTCTCAGAAACGGCAGGAGCGGAATAACCCTGGTGACTAAGTATGACCCGGAGCTTACAAAGGCAAAGGTCGTGGCTGAGGTAAAGAATTTTGATCCCACTGAATATATCGAAAAGAGAGAATGCCGCAGAATGGATCTCTATACGCAGTATGCTATCGTTGCGGCGGATCAGGCTGTGGCTGACAGCGGCATAAAGGGACAGATAGAGCCTGAGCGCTTTGGTGTTTATGCAGGCTCAGGAGTCGGCGGTATCATTACCTTCTATGAGCAGAGCATTAATATGTATACCGACAAGAGCATATCGCCCTTCTTTATTCCCATGATGATAAGCAATATAGCTTCCGGCAATATTGCCATCAGGCACAATGCTCAGGGTCCCTGCCTTCCGGTGGTGACTGCCTGCTCCACTTCTACCCATGCTATCGGAGAGGCATACAGGGCTATAAAGTTCGGGTTTGCGGATGCTGTCATCGCAGGCGGTGCAGAGGCGGCTCTTCACCCGCTGGCTATTAAGGGCTTTACAAGCTGCAAGGCTCTGACTATGAGCGATGATCCGGCAAATGCGTCAATTCCTTTTGACAAGCGCAGAAGCGGCTTTGTATTGGGCGAGGGCGCAGGAATGATGGTGCTTGAGGAATATGAACACGCAGTGGCAAGAGGCGCAAGGATATATGCCGAGATATGCGGCTATGGCAACACCTGCGACGCACATCATATCACAGCTCCCGATCCGGAAGCAAAGGTTGCCAGCAGATGCGTTACTCAGGCTCTCGAAGAGGCTAATTATGTAAAGAGCGATTCTATCTATATCAACGCCCACGGAACCAGCACTCCCATGAATGATTCCACCGAAACAAAGATATTCAAGCTTGCCCTGGGTGATGAGGCATACAAGGCTCATATCAGCTCTACAAAGTCAATGACAGGTCATATGCTGGGAGCTACTGGTGCTGTCGAGGCTATCGCTGCCGTACTTGCTATGAAAGAGGGCATTATCCCGCCGACAATAGGCTATAAGGAGCCTGATCCGGAGTGTGACCTTGACTATACACCCAATAAGGCAATAGAGGCGGATGTGAGTCTGGCACTTTCCACCACCTTCGGCTTTGGCGGACATAATGCTTGTATCGCCTTCCGTAAATCATGATTTAGGAGAGATCGTCAATGTATAGTGTTGAAGAAATAAAAGAGCTGCTCAGGGCTTTTGACGCTTCAAAGGCTACGAGGCTGGAGATCATAGGCGAAAACGGTCAGGTACTGACGATAGCTCAGAAGAGCTGTAGGGCAGTGGTATCTGAACCGGCTGTCGTGACACCGATATATGATGCCCCTGTAGAAAAGGTTCCTGCAGCCCCCTTTATCCATGAGGAGGAGAAGCAGGAGAACGAGGGTACAGCTGTAACGTCTCCCATGGTGGGCGTGTTTTATGCTGCTCCGTCACCTGATCAGGAGCCTTATGTCAGTGTGGGCACCAAGGTGAACAAGGGCGATGTCCTTTGCCTTGTGGAGGCTATGAAGCTGATGAACGAGGTGACTGCCGAGCAGAGCGGAACTATCACTGCGGTGTGTGTCGATAACGGTCAGGTAGTAGAATATGGTCAGACCTTGTTTATGATAAAGTGATATTGTCGTTTTTACAGACAGGAGAATAGACTATGAACAAAAAAGAGCTTGAAAGCATTATCCCTCACAGAAATTCCATGCTCCTCATTGACGAGGCAACCAAAACAGGTGAGATGACCTGTGAGGGTAAGAAATATATTACCGGTGACGAGTGGTTCCTGGACGGACATTTTCCGGGTAATCCTGTGGTGCCGGGAGTGATACTCTGCGAAATGATGGCTCAGGCAAGCTCTGTCATCATCGCTGAGGTATCTGCAAAGAGCATACCCTTCTTTGCGGGCATCGAGAAGGCAAAGTTCAAGCAGAAGGTCCTTCCCGGAGATACCCTTGAGATAAAGTGCCAGCTTGTTAAAAACAGAAGCATCTTTTATTTTGTTGAGGGCAAGGGCTATGTCAACGGAAAGCTTGCCGTGTCTGCGGAGTTTTCCTTTGCGCTGGTGCCCAAGGATAAGGTCGAGGGTATGCAGTAATAACGAATAGTGAATAACGAATAGTGAATAATACACCGCCTGTGGCGGTGGGGGGAGGGAGCAGTGATTGTTTTCCAAAATACTGATCGCCAACAGGGGCGAAATAGCAGTGAGGATAATTCGTGCCTGCCGTGAAATGGGGATATCCACTGTAGCGGTTTATTCGCAGGCGGATAAGGATGCGCTCCATGTGAGCATGGCAGATGAGAGCTATTGCATTGGCGGGGCGCAGGTGTCGGACAGCTACCTTAACATGGCGGCTATCCTTGAGGCTGCGGTAGTGTCAGGCGCACAGGCTATACATCCGGGCTACGGTCTGCTGTCTGAAAACGCAAAATTCGTCTCCCTCTGCGAGAAATGCAACATTGAGTTCATCGGTCCTTCATCGGAAATGATAGAGCGTCTCGGAGACAAGGACGCTGCAAGAAGGACCATGAAGGAAGCGGGGGTTCCGGTCACACCGGGAAGCGATGTTATTGATGACATTGATGAGGCAAGGGAAAAGGCTAAGGAGATAGGCTTCCCGCTGCTGGTCAAGGCACGTTCGGGAGGCGGCGGCAGAGGCATACGCCGTGTTGACCGCATTGAGGATTTTGACAATGCCTTTATGTCCGCAAGGGCGGAGGCACGCAGCGCCTTTGGAGACGGAGCGGTGTATATGGAAAAGTTCCTGACGCCGGTAAAGCACATTGAGATGCAGCTGCTTTGCGATAAATATGGCAATGTGGTATGTCTCGGAGAGCGTGAGTGCTCCGTTCAGAGGAAAAACCAGAAGCTCATTGAGGAATGTCCTTCTCCGGCTATTACTCCGGAGCTTCGCAAGAGAATGATGGCTGCGGCTGTGAGCGCCGCAAAGGCAGTAAAATATGAAAATGCCGGAACCGTAGAGTTCCTTCTCGATAAGGATAAAAATTTCTACTTTATGGAGATGAACACCCGTCTGCAGGTGGAGCATCCCGTCACTGAGATGGTGGTGGGCATAGACATTGTGCAGTGGATGATACGCATTGCTTCCGGAGCAAAGCTCACTGTTACTCAGGACAGGGTGTTCCTTCACGGCAACGCCATTGAATGCCGCATTAACGCAGAGGATGTGGCCCATGATTTCCGTCCGAGCTGCGGTACACTGGATTTCATACATATACCGGGAGGTCCGTGTGTGAGGTTTGACACTGCGATCTATCAGAATTATACGGTGCCGCCGTTTTATGATTCCATGATAGGCAAGCTTATTGTGCAGGCACGATCCAGAGAGCTTGCTATCCGCAAGATGAAGATGGCGTTGAGCGAGCTTACTATCAATGGGATAAAGCATAACCGTAATCTTCACATTGATATTCTTTCCGATTCGGAATTTGTGTCGGGTGAGTATACTACAGATTTCATGGAAGGCTTCCGCAAGAGAGCGGAAAAGAAAAAGGGATAAGGTTGGCTCCGGACTGTTCCGGGCCAGAAACTATACAGGCAGGTGTGTGAATTGCCGGAATTTTTTAATTTCCTGAAACCAAAAAACGAGCTTGAGAATCAGGGCGGATTTCCAGAAAATCATCCCTATATTCCCGAAGAGCTGTGGATAAAGTGTCCTGTTTGTAAGGGCGTGATGCTGTCCTCTGATCTTATGGATAATCATAAGGTGTGCCCGAAATGCGACTATCATTTCCGGATCGCTGCAAGACAGCGTGTGGACATGACCATCGATGAGGATACCTTCCATGAGATGGACGCTGATATGTCATCTACCAACAAGATAGACTTTCCGGACTATGAAAAGAAGCTCAAGAGCGCAAAGCTGAGCAGCGGAGAGAATGAGTCGGTCATCACAGGTACAGGTGAGATATGCGGTGAGAAAACCGTCATAGCCGTTATGAACTCCCAGTTTATGATGGGCTCCATGGGTACTGTAACAGGTGAAAAGATAACCAGAGCCTTTGAATATGCAACCCTTCACAGGTTGCCGGTGATAATCTTTACCGTGTCGGGAGGCGCCAGGATGCAGGAGGGAATACTTTCTCTGATGCAGATGGCCAAGACCAGCGGTGCCGTAAAGCTGCACAGCGATGCGGGGCTGCTCTATATCACGGTGCTTACCGATCCCACCACCGGCGGTGTTACCGCCAGCTTTGCAATGGAGGGGGATATAATCCTCTCTGAGCCAAGGGCGCTCATCGGCTTTGCAGGGCCGAGAGTTATCGAACAGACTATCAGACAGAAGCTGCCAAAGGACTTTCAGTCTGCGGAGTTTCTGCTGGAGAAGGGCTTTATTGACGCCGTTGTGCAGCGCAAGGACATGAAAACCACCCTTGCAAGGCTCATAAGGCTCCATAGCAGCAACGACAAGGAGGTGTCATCCGATGAGTGCTTATGATCATGTGACTGCTGCAAGGGCTAATGACAGGCCTACCTCTGTTGATTATATCAGCAGGATATTCGGGGATACCTTTTTTGAGCTGCACGGCGACAGGCGTTTTGCCGATGACAAGGCAGTTATCGGCGGCATTGCCGAAATAAACGGAAAACCCGTCACTGTCATTGGTCTTGAAAAGGGCAGGAACCTCAAGGAACGCATGGACCGCAACTTCGGCTCGGCTCACCCTGAGGGCTATAGAAAGGCACTGAGGCTGATGAAGCAGGCCGAGAAGTTTCACAGACCGGTCATTTGCTTTGTGGACACCTCCGGCGCTTACTGCGGAATAGGTGCAGAGGAGAGAGGACAGGGACAGGCTATTGCCGAGAACCTCATGGAGATGATGACCCTGCGCACTCCGGTGCTGTCTATCTTTATCGGAGAGGGCGGCAGCGGCGGAGCTCTTGCGCTTGCGGTTGCCGATGAGGTATGGATGCTTGAAAATGCTATCTATTCCGTTATTTCCCCTGAGGGCTGTGCAAGTATTCTCTGGAAGGACCCCAGCAAGACCGCAGAGGCATCCGAGTGCCTGAAGCTGACTGCTCAGGATCTGTTTAAGCTTGGTGTGATCGAGCGCATTATCAGAGAGCCCAGGGACGTCGAGAGCAGGATATTTGACAGTCTGAAAAACCTCATTGCAGAGACCTTTGAGAAAAAGCAGGCAATCCCTCCGGAGAGGCTCATTGAGCTGCGCTATAATCGTTTCCGTAAGTTCTGATCTCTTATATCACCATGTGATCGCTCCACCGACCGGCTCTACCTGATCCGTTCAGTGGGGCTTTGTAAGTTGGAGGGCTTTGTCTCCAGAATGGAATAGAAAAGGAAAAAGAAATATGTCTGTACTTAATATTGTACTTGTAGAGCCGGAGATACCACAGAATACCGGCAACATAGCAAGGACCTGCGCCGCCACAGGTGCAAGACTGCATATAGTCAAGCCCATGGGCTTTACCCCGACGGATAAACACCTCAAACGTGCGGGTCTTGACTATTGGCACTATCTTGATATCACCTATTATGAGAACATAGAGGAGCTTTTTGAGAAAAACAGGGGCGGGATGTTTTATTATTTTTCTACCAAGGCGCCGAGAGCATATACGGATATTTCGTATCCTGATAACTGCTATATCGTCTTTGGCAAGGAAACAAAGGGTCTGCCCGAAAAGCTGCTCTTTGAAAATCCTGATACTACCGTCAGGATACCGATGATAACAGGGATAAGGAGCCTTAATCTGTCAAATTCCGTGGCTATAGCCGCTTATGAGATCCTGCGGCAGTGGGATTTTCCGGAGCTTCAGAATTTCGGCAGACTGAGGGAATTTGACTGGTCGTGCTGTGCTGTGCAGAGCTGAGGATCAGACCGATTGACAATACATAACAGGGGAGAAAAGTAATAATGATAACCGTTTCAAATGTGTCTATAAATTTCAGCGGAACACCGCTGTTTTCTGATGTTGACCTTAAATTCACCGACGGTAACTGCTATGGAATCATAGGCGCCAACGGTGCGGGAAAATCTACCTTTCTGAGGGTGCTCTCAGGTGATCTGGAGCCCACCAAGGGAGAGGTCATCCTTCCGGAAAACACAAGGATGTCCGTGCTCAAGCAGGATCATTTTGCCTTTGACGAATATACGGTGCTGGACACCGTTATTTACGGCAATAAGAAGCTCTATGACATAATGAAGGAAAAGGACGCTATCTATACAAAGGAGGATTTCTCTGACGAGGACGGTATCAGGGCTTCCGAGCTGGAGGCGGAGTTTGCCGAGCTCAACGGCTGGGAGGCAGAGAGCGACGCTTCAAAGCTCATACAGGGGCTTGGTCTGCCGGAGGAGATACTCTACTCCATGATGAGCTCGCTTACCGGCAACGAAAAGGTCAAGGTGCTGCTGGCTCAGGCACTTTTTGGCAATCCTGAGATTATCCTGCTGGACGAGCCCACCAATAACCTTGACGTCAAGGCTATAGCGTGGCTTGAGGATTTCATCCTTGACTACGAGGGAACCGTCATCGTGGTGTCCCATGACCGTCATTTCCTGAATACGGTGTGTACACACATGGTGGATATTGATTACAATAAGATAAAGATGTATGTGGGCAACTATGAGTTTTGGTATGAATCCTCACAGCTGATACAGGCTATGATAAAGCAGCAGAATAAAAAGACCGAGGAGAAGATCAAGGAGTTGCAGAGCTTTGTACAGCGCTTTTCTGCTAACAAGTCAAAGTCAAAGCAGGCTACATCAAGGAGAAAGCTCCTTGAAAAGCTCACTGTAGAGGAGCTGCCCGCATCCAGCAGACGCTATCCCTTTGTGGGCTTCAGCATGGACAGGGAGGTAGGCAAAGAGGTGCTTACCGTTGAGGGGCTGACAAAGGTGATGGACGGTGAAAAGGTGCTTGACAACGTGTCATTCAGGATAGAGAGAACCGACAAGGTGGCGTTTTTGTGTGAGAATGAAAATGCGGTCACGGCACTGTTTGAGATCATAACAGGTAATATGGAGCCGGACGAGGGCACCTATAAGTGGGGCATCAGCACCTCGCAGTCATACTTTCCAAAGGACAACACCAGCTTCTTTGATGGTAACGAAATGACAATTATCGACTGGATACGCCAGTATGTAAGAGGAAATGACGACACTGACACCTATCTCAGGGGCTTCCTGGGAAGGATGCTGTTTTCCGGAGACGATGTGTTTAAGCCGGTCAATGTCCTTTCCGGCGGCGAAAAGGTGCGCTGTATGCTATCGAGGATGATGATGTTTGGAGCAAACTGCCTTATACTTGACCAGCCCACTAACCATCTTGATCTGGAGTCTATCACGGCTGTGAACAAGGGACTGCAGAGCTTTAAGGGAGTAGTGCTTTTCACATCTCACGACCATGAATTTATTTCTACCGTTGCCAACAGAATAATCGTGCTTGAAAAGGACGGCATAAGAGACGTGACGGAGTCCTATGACGAGTATCTTGCCGAAAGATATGAGGTGAGCTGAAGCTTTATCGGGATATGCTTTGGAGGAGGGAAAAGCGTGAGCAGAGCGGATGATTTTCTGGAAAAGTACAAGATCCTGGAGGAGGAGCTTTCAGAAAAGTACAACTATGATGAAAAAAGCGGTAGTCCGGTTATGAGGTTCATCACCGACAAGGAGGGCAAGCCCTTCCGTGAAAAGCTGAATATGTGCCGTGAGGTCAGGAATTTCCTTTCTCATCATGCAGAGATCGACGGCGAGCCCCTTGTGGAACCTTCCGACGGAATGATACGGTTCCTTGATGAGGTAACAGATTATGTGAGCAGACCGCCGCTGGCTATATCCTATGCCACACTTTTTGCGGATATTCTGAAGGCGGGCTCAAAGAATAAGGCTATCACGGTGATGAAAAAGATGCAGAAGCTTGGGTTCTCTCATGTCCCTGTGATCGACAACGGCGCATTGACAGGAGTATTCAGCATAGGCACCTTCTTCAGCTACGCTTTGAAATACGGTATGGACGCATTGAAGGACGATATGCTTATTGAGGACTTTATGGAGCTGCTGCCGCCGGACAAGCATGAGAGCGAGCGTTTTGTCTTTATGCCAAGGACGGCGACCCTCTTTGAAGTCAAGAATGAGTTTGAAAACAGGACCAGCAGAAGCAAGCGTCTTGCGGTGATTTTCCTGACGGATAACGGCTCCATCAGCGGAAGGATAATTGGGATGCTGACGCCTTGGGACGTTGTCAACGAAAGATAGGTGATCCTGTGATGGAAAGAAAAAAAGTTTTGGTGGCTATGAGCGGCGGAGTGGACAGCTCTGTTGCCGCCGCCCTTCTGATGAAGGAATATGAAGTGATCGGAGCTACCATGAAGCTCTTTACAAATGATGATATTAGCCTGAGCAGGGACAAGACCTGCTGTTCCCTTGACGATGTTGAGGATGCAAGGCTTGCGGCATTCAAGCTGGGCATTGCGCATTATGTCTTTCAGTTTGGGGAGCGCTTCCGTGAGTGCGTCATTGACCGCTTTAACAATGCCTACATCAACGGCCTGACACCCAATCCCTGCATCGACTGCAACCGGTTCCTGAAGTTTGACGCTCTCCTGAACAGAGCACTGGAGCTCAGGCAGGATTATATCGCCACAGGGCACTATGTCCGCAGGAGCTTTGATGAGGAAACCGGCCGTTACAGGCTGCTTAAAGGCAGGGATGAGTCAAAGGATCAGAGCTATGTGCTTTATGGCATGACTCAGGAGCAGCTCTCAAGGACGCTGTTTCCTATTGGTGAGCTGACAAAGGAGGAGACCCGCAGTGTGGCTTCGTCCCTTGGGCTGATGAACGCGGGCAAGCCGGACAGTCAGGACATCTGCTTTGTGCCTGACGGTGATTATGCGGCGTTTATTGAAGGCTTCACAGGGAAACACTTCCCGAAGGGGAGCTTTATTGACAGCAGCGGCAGGGTTTTGGGAGAGCACAGCGGCATTATCCGCTATACCATAGGCCAGCGCAAGGGTCTGGGCATAGCACTGGGAAAGCCCGCCTATGTTATCTCAAAGGATATCGCTGCAAACACGGTGACACTTGGGAGCAATGAGGAGCTGTTTTCGGATACAGCCTTTGCCGATGATGTAAACTGGCTGTCAATACCCTTTACGGAGCAGCCCATGAGGGTGGAGGCCAAGGTGCGCTACAATATGAAGGCTCAGCCGGCAACGCTTTATCCTCTATCGGAAAGCTCCATTAAGGTCGTTTTTGATTCGCCTCAGAGAGCGGTGACTCCCGGTCAGGCTCTTGTGTGCTACAGTGGAGAGGTTCTTCTCTGCGGCGGCACTATTCCACTGGAGAAAAATAAATAGCCATTATGTTATTCGGAAATACAAAAATGAAAGGTGTGATCCAAAGTGAAGAAAAGAATAGCGCTGTTGATAGCGGCGATCATTGCAGTATCAGGTTTTGCCGGATGCTCAGGAAATAACCCTGCCCAGGAAAGCTCAGCCGGTTCAGCCACAAGCACTGTGAGCGGGACCGCCGCAGATGAGGCTTCCTCTGAAGGCTCTGCCCAGGAGACGACCTCCCAGGAAAGCCCCCAGCAGCCGACATCCTCAGCACCTGAGTCCTCTGCAGTCAGCTCAGAGACATCGGCGAAGGAATCAAAGCCCCAGTCTTCAGCGGTAAGTTCGGAGACGTCGCAAAAGGAATCAAAGCCCCAGTCCTCAGGGGACAGCTCAAAGTCAGAAGCGAGCAAGGAGGAAACGGCTTCATCCGCCCAGCCGTCAAAGGCTTCCGATGAAACGTCAAAGCAGCAGTCCGAGGCTCAGACATCTCAGGAATCCAAGGCGTCCCAGCCGGCTCAGACTTCGACCCAGCCAAAACCGCAGCCCCAGCAGTCCTCTCAGCCGGAAGAGAGCAGCAAGGCTTCTCAGGTCAGTCAAGACCCCCAGCCTCAGGTGTCTCAGCCTGAGACGAGCACCCCCGACGCACCCAAGGAGGATTATGACATTGGCGGCATTGCTCTGTACAACGAGCTTTTCAGCCTTGAAAACAATGTGACCGTGGATATCTCTATGGATAAGAGTGAGATCGACAAGCTCCAGGCGGATTACCTGAAATATACGGCAAAGGACGACAACAAGAAATCCGAGATATACCGTAAGGCAAACGTGACTATCAAGGTTGGCTCAAAAAGCTACACTATTGATGAGGTCGGCGTAAGATTAAAGGGCAACCAGTCCATCGAGCCGTTTTATGCTAACAACGGCAAGCCTAACATCGGAAGCTTTAAGCTGAGCTTTGACGAGACCTTTGACGACAAGGACGAATATGGCAGCAGTGCAAAGATCTGGACGGACGACAGTGCAAGAAAGGCCCGCAAGAAGCGCACCTTTGCCACCCTGAATGAGATGGACGTCAAATGGAATATCTGCTATGACAATACAAACATAAGAGAGATATACGCTACAAAGCTGTTTGAGTCGGCAGGTGTGCTTGTTCAGAAAATAGGTCTGTCACAGCTGAAGATCAACGGCAATAACTATGGACTCGTAAAGATCTATGAGGTTGTGGATAACAATTTCCTGGAAAAAAGACTGCCGGAGGCGGCTCTTGGGGGAGATCTGTATAAGTGTATGTGGTCAGAGTGCAGCAACAGCGGTTCACGCACAGGCCGCTGGAGAGGTGCTACCTATAAGAGTGATAATTCCTATGGCATACAGCAAAACTCAAAGGGAATAAAGTTTAATTTCAATCTCAAAACAAACAAGAAAACATCCAATCACAGTTCGCTAAAGAATTTCCTGAACGTGATAAACAAGTCAAACGTCACTAAAAGCGAGCTTGAAAAGGTTCTTGACGTGGACTATTATGCTGCGTTTATGGCGGCATCATATTTTGCCGGAGATCCGGACGACATCCGCAACAACTATAACAATCATTACGTTTATTTCCGGAAGGACACGGGCAAGGCAATATTCATTGTTTACGACAATGACCGCACCCTGGGTATCACCGTTGGTCTGAACAAAAACTGTGCCACCAGGAACCCGTATTCCAGCTATGCGGCAACTCAGGGCTCCCAGGAGAATCCCCTGATAAGCAAGACCATATCCCATCAGGCGACCCCTGAGCTGTTATACATAAGGGAGAAGTTTGCCGACCAGCTCAAAAAGCTGTCACAGACGGAGATGCTGAAAAGCGACGCTGACTTCAACAAGATGTACAACCTTGCAAAGAGCAACTATGAGAGCATAATCACTCCATACACCCGTTTTGAAAACCAGGAGCAGGATTTCAGGTTCAGTCTTGACGGCAAAGAGGGCGGCGGAGATAAGGAAAATATGTCCTTTGAGCAGTTCCGCTCCCAGATAATGGAGACATACAGGACCTCAACGCCCTGACGCACAAAAAGGCACAACAGACTTTTTACGGTTTGTTGTGCCTTTATCATTGTTAAGATGTCAGGGGCAAATGTCTCGTCTGTCGGCACCCCAAGGGTACTTGTTTCACTGCGCTCGGTCGGTGCTTTTGCTTTGCAAAGGTGTCCACCGGACCCCTACATCGGGAATAGGGGTGCGAAGGCTCTGCGCTGAAAAGGCTTGAGCGAAATTTTATTGTTTTAGCATATTAGTATTACTGCCTGAAATAATTTGAATTTGGAGCAAAGGGTGTCGGCTGGGTGTAGCCTGGCTGCTGAGTATAGGCAGGCGGCTGGGTGTAAGGCGGCTGATATTGCTGCGGCGGATAATAATCTGTGCTGCCGAAGGCAAGTATCATATTGCGGTCGTCTATTGACAAGGTTATGCAGCCTATGGCTAAGTGCATGATCGAATACAAGAAAACAAGGATCATAGAAAATAGGAAGAAGTACCAGTTGTAGCGGTTCCAGCCGTTGACGGCAGATGCAAATATTGAGAACATGAATCCGGATAAGAAAATTACGCCGGCTTCGATCATAGCCGCTACAGCTCTCTTTTTCGGCGGGCTGATGGGGCTGATATTGTTGACCTTCATAAATGTGATGCGGTTTTTTTCGTCAAGAGCGCCTGTCAGATGAAATACGGAAAGGATCGGTGCAACAATGAGAATGGTGAGCAGCGCACAGACACAGAAGGTGCCAATGGGGAGCATCTCGTAAAGAGAATAGTAGGAGCTTCTTGAACCGTTATAGTCCTTGAGCCTGCCTAACTGGACTGCTGAAATGATCGTGAAAACCATTGTGGCGATAAAGCAGACAGACGCCACTACAACGAATAGTATCAGAGGGATAACACAACGCTTTTTTGGCATAATAAACATCCTTTCATTTGTTTCCGGGACACGGAGACGGCAGGAGCAGGGTTTCCGTGGATCGGCGGAAAATATAAATCTGTAGACAGTGTATCACATTTTTGGGAATACTGCAACCGATAGAGATTTTTTTCTGAGGAAAAGGGCACAAAAAAGCCCGCCACATTGTGACGGGAATGGACTGAGACGATAAGCCGGGTTCTGTCGTGAACAGCCATCTATCTTGGCAGGGCGTTGCCGCCGCTGCTCAGTGCCACCTGATCAAGGCCATCGGGCAGATGTTATGCCTTTGTGCGGTGTTGCTCCGGATAGGGTTTACAGGGCCACACAGTCTCCTGTGTGCCGGTGAGCTCTACAGGCGGTATATCTCTGTTGCACTTTCCCTGGGGTCACCCCCGGCGGCCGTTAGCCGTTATCCTTGCCCTGTGGAGCCCGGACTTTCCTCGGGTGCGGTCTTTCGGCACTGCATCCGCAGCTGTTTATCTCACTCCGTAGACCATTATATTATATTAACACCCGATTGTCAAATGGTTTGGTCATTTTTTGAATATGCCCACGAGAGTGCAGATGAGAAAAGCGCCAACATCCGCAGCGACTATCGTAGCGCCTACGGGGGTGCCTGCCAGGATGGAGATGATAATGCCGGAAACAGCACATATCACCGAGAGCACGGCGGAAAAGATGGTCACAGAGCGGAAGCTCTTGAAAAGCCTCATGGAAGACAGTGCCGGAAAGATGATAAGGGCCGAAATAAGCAGGGAACCCACCAGATTCATGGCAAGGACGATGATGACGGCAATTATCATCGCTAAAAGCAGATTGTAGCGGTTAGACCTGGTGCCGACGGCAGTGGCAAAGCTTTCGTCAAAGGTTACGGCAAAGATTTTGTTGTAGAATATCAGGAACAGGGCGACTACGATGGCGGAAATTACTCCGCAAACGATCACATCAGTCAGTGTCAGGGTGAGCATTGACGTAGAACCGAAAAGGGTGCTGCACACATCTCCGGTCAGATTTGACGAGGTGGAGAAAATGTTCATGAGCAGATAGCCAAGGGCAAGGGCGCCTACGCTTATCATGGCAATGGCGGCGTCTCCCTTTATTTTTGCGTTGCGGCCTGTGCGCAGCAGGAGTATTGCGCTGACAACGGTTACAGGCATGACAATGATCATCTGGTTGGTGAGATTGAGCACACTGGCGATTGCCATGGCGCCAAAGGCAACGTGAGACAGACCGTCTCCGATGAAGGAGAAGCGCTTCAGCACAAGAGATACACCGATGAGAGATGAGCACAGGGCTATGAGCACGCCGACAATAAGTGCGTATTGCACAAAGGGATATTGAAGGTAATCTATCAGCTTGTCAAGCATTTGCTCCGCCCTCCTCGCTCATGATGAACAGCTTGCCGATATCGCTGGCCATATATTCTTCCTTGGTGCCGAAAAAGGTCTTTTTCCCGATGTGCAGGATCTTTCCGGCATAGCATACGGCGGCAGAGATGTCGTGTGAGATCATTATGATGGTAATACCTTCCTTGTTGAGACCTTCGATAAGCTCGTACATCTCAGCAGTTACCATAGGGTCAAGGCCGGACACAGGCTCGTCAAGAAGAAGGATCTTTCTTGTTGCACAGAGGGCTCTTGCAAGCAGGACTCTCTGCTGCTGGCCGCCTGAAAGGTCACGATAGCAGCGTCTTGAGTATTCCTTTATGCCCATGCGTTCCATATTTCTGTCGGCAAGCTGCTTTTCCTCCCGGTTATAAAAGGGTCGCAGACCGCATCTTGCCTGACATCCTGAAAGGACGATCTCACGCACAGAGGCCGGAAAATCCTTTTGCACCACGGTCTGCTGAGGCAGATATCCGATCTCGGTATGCTTGAGTCCGTCTCCGAATATTATCTCTCCGCCAAAGGGCTTTTGCAGCCCCAGCAGCGTCTTCATCAGGGTTGATTTGCCTGAGCCGTTTTCGCCCACGATACACAGGTAATCTCCTTCATCCACGCAAAAGCTGAGATCCCTGAGAACAGTGCGGTTTTCATATCCAAGGGTAAGTGATCTAACATCTATCAGCGACATCGGACTTCCTCCGTAGTAAGTAGTATTAGTTACATATCATATTAGTATCAGCTTCTGACACTGTTCAGGGCTTTGCAAAGAGTGGTGAGATCGGCTTTCATTGATGAAAGATAGGTCGTGCCGTTGTTTATGCTCTCCCACGTCACCGACTGCATGGAATCAAGGGTGAGTATCTCCTGATCGGCAGTCTTTGTATTGTCCCGAATGGTTTTGGCAACGGAATCGTCAGAGCCTTCGGTTTTGATTATAGTGCCAAGCTTCAGCTCGTCCACCTTGTTTGCAAGGAATACTATAGTTTCAAAGCTTGCTTCGGTCTCTGCCGAGCAGCCGGAAAAAGCAGCGTAGTATTTCAGATCGTAATCCTCTGTCAGATAGCGGAAGGGGAAGCGGTCCCCTACAACTATGGTGTCGGTCTTGCTTTCCTTTATGCTCTGTCTATACTCCTTGTCAAGGGCGTTGAGCTGGCTCTTATAGGCTTCACAGTTGCTCCTGAGGGCAGAAGCCTTGTCGGGCATTGCCTTTGCGAGAGCCTCGGTGATAGCATCGCAGCACAGAGATGCGTTATTGATTGATAGCCAGATATGCTCGTCATATTCGATCTCATCGTGATCGTGGTCATCGTGATCGTGGTCATCATGCTCCTGCATACCCTCTACCGTCTCTTCTGCCTTTGCACGGCTGCCTATGACGTCTATAAGCTTTACTACCTTCATATCTTTGTTATGAGCCTGAGAAAGAGCCTCGGTGACCCATTTGTCAGATTCGCCGCCCACATAGATAAAGACATCACAGTTGCTTATCAGCATTATGTCGTCCACTGAGGGCTGATAGCTGTGAAGATCCACGCCGTTCCCGATGAGAAGGTCAAGCTCAGCATCGACAGAGCCTTTGCCAAGGATCTCTCTTGTCCAGTCGTATTCTGGGAAAATGGTTGTCACTATCTTTATCTTGCCGCTGGCTGCAGTCTCGCTGCCGCATCCGGAAAAGCACAGCAGGGTCAGGATGGCACAAACAACCAGAGCTAAAACTGAGATCATTTTCTTTTTCATTTCCTATGCTTCCTTTTTCATTTGAGATACGTTTTTAATTTTATCACCGAACCAGAGTGTTGTCAAGATATTTGAAAATGATTTTCATTTTCTTTTTGGGGCAATGCCGCACAAGCAGACAATAGCACAATAGTTACAATTCTGACATCTGTGATGAAAAAACTGTAATGCCAAGTTTAAAAGAAAATATGTCAAGGATACTTGACAATTCGCAAAGTATATGATACCATGTAATCACAAGGAAAAATATTGCAGGCATCTCTCGGAGGTCCTATCGGATGGATAAGAAGGAAATACTTGAAAAGAACAAAAAAAAGAACCGCAATTCCCTCGATGAGCGAGAACAGCGGATTTATAATTCCTCCTTCGGTGTGGGTGCTATTGTAGTAGGTATCCTTTGTCTGGTATTCAGCGTCTACAAAGCGGTCAGGATGTACACCTTCTATGAATATGTAACTATCATAACCGCTTATCTCTGCACTACCTTCCTGTATCAGTATAAGAACATCAGGAAGCCCGTTTATCTGATTGCAGGGATCGGGACAGGTCTTGCGGCTGTTGTCTGTGCCGTGATGTACTTTTGGGTGCACTGGGTATGAATGAGATAATGTTTCAAAACCGCCTGAGGGTAGCAAGGGCGGAGAAAAGAATCTCGCAAGGTGACCTGGCCGAAATGGTAGGGGTATCACGCCAGACGATAAGCTCTATCGAAAATAATCAGTTCTGCCCCAGTGCGAGGCTGGCGCTACTTATTTGCATCGCTCTTGACAAGAAGTTTGAGGAACTGTTTTATTTTGAAGGATGACCGTAGTTACCTTGTTAATAATGATTGTAAGTATTGTAATATATCCTCCTAACATCGTACACCGGCAGTCGGGCTGGTTTATATCCCGTCTGTCGGAATGAAGTACGATACATCCCCTTAGTTTATAACTTTACTTCATATACATTCCTCCTAAAAGCACAAGATCCCCTGAGCTCTCTCCAGGCTCAGGGGTCTTGTGTTTCTTCGGTCGGGGGGACTTTTACGAAAAAGTCCCCCCGGTCTCGCCTGTCGGCTCGGTCGGCGCTTCTGCCTTCGGCAGAGGTCTCCACCGGAGACCCGCGCCCCCGAAAACGCTGTTGGCGGGGGCAGATAAACTGAATTGCGACATAACTGACCGCGGCTCGTAGATGTTCCGAAAGGCGACAACACAAAAGTTTTGCTCAAGCTTTTTCAAAAGGTTGCAGGTTCCAAGAGCAGAGCCCTTGGTCAGGGGTTTGGGGAGCGAAGCTCACCAATATATAAGATAAAAGCCTGATTCCGGCAGGAATCAGGCGGTTTTCTTGATGACAAGTTGCCGCCGTAAAAGTCCCTCTGACTATTCGGCGATGGCTTTTTTGAAGCATTCTATTACATAGGCGGCTTCGTCATCGGTCATTTTTGAATAAAGAGGCAGGGTGATTTCGTTTTTGTACATATTGTAGGCGTTGGGGAAGTCGCTGATGTTGTATCCCATGCTCTTGTAGGCTGTCATCATCGGCAGGGGCTTGTAGTGTACGTTTGTGGCAACACCCATGCTCGCCATGCGCTCGATTACCTGGTTGCGATATTCCTCCTCCTGCCACATGAGCTTGACAAGATAGAGATGTCCGCTGGAGGCAAGCTTGTCCTTGTCAGAATAATGCTGCAGCATAGATACGCTCTGGTCGGACAGCTCCCTGTTGTAAAACTCGATGAGCCTTCTTCTGCGTCTGAGCATGGAGGGCAGTCTGTCAAGCTGGGCAAGCCCTATGGATGCCATGATATCTGTCATGTTGCATTTGAAGTATGGCCCTATGATGTCGTATTCCCAGGAGCCAAGCTGGGTTTTGGCAAGTGCATCCTTGGTCTGACCGTGGAGCGTCAGGATCATAAACTGCCGGTATAGCTCCTCGCTGTCGATGTTTTGGTGCTTGCGCCAGGTCACAGCTCCGCCCTCGCCGGTGGTGAGGTTCTTTACCGCATGGAAGGAAAAGGCGGTGAAATCTGCGATGGCTCCGGTTTTAAGGAAGTTTCTCCTGGCACCCAGTGAGTGTGCGGAATCAGCTAACACTATGACCCTGCCAAAGGCCTCCTGCAGTGGGCTGTGGGGTACGAACAGAGCCTTCTTTGCGTTTACAGCATCATATATCCTGTCATAGTCGCAGGGTACGCCGCCGATATCCACAGGGATGATTGCCTTTGTGTTTGTGGTGATGAGATAGGGCAGCCTGTCATAATCCATCTGCACGGTGTTTGGGGCACAGTCTATCATAACCGGCTTTGCGCCTACATGACAGACGGCACTGGCGGTGGCGGTATATGTGTATGCAGGCACGATGACCTCGTCGCCCTTTTTGACGCCCAGCATCCTCAGGGTCATCTCCAGTGCAGAGGTGCAGGAGTCAAGACAGACGGTTTTGTCGCTCATACAGTATGAGGTGAGTTGGTTTTCAAATTTCTTGGTCTTTGGCCCTGTAGTTATCCACCCGCTTCTCAGGGTGTCCGTTACCTCTCTGATCTCATCCTCTCCGATATCAGGCGGAGAAAAGGGTATCTTCATCATTACATTTCCCTCCTTGATCTTTCAGCCCGTAGAGTCCGGGTCTGTCTTTTGGCGCATATTGCAGAGTTTATGATAATCCATTCTGGAGCTTTGCCGCCATCAGAGTATTTTTCATCAGCATTGCTATAGTCATTGGTCCTACTCCGCCGGGAACGGGTGTGATATATGAAGCCTTGGGCTCCACTGAGTCGAAATCCACGTCTCCGCAAAGCTTTCCGTTTTCGTCACGGTTTATTCCTACGTCAAGGACAACAGCGCCATCCTTGACCATATCGACGGTTACGAATTTCGGTCTGCCGACGGCTGCCACAAGAATATCAGCAGCAGCGCAGATTTCCTTGAGGTTTTTAGTTCTGCTGTGGCAAATAGTGACCGTGCCGTTTTCATGGAGCAGCAGCATAGCCATGGGTTTGCCGACAATGTTGCTTCTTCCGATAACAACACAGCTTTTGCCGCTGACGTCTATTCCTGCATAGTGGATCAGCTCCATTACTCCGGCAGGGGTGCAGGGCAGGAAATGATAATCGCCGATCATTATTCTTCCGACGTTTGAGGGGTGGAAGGCGTCTACGTCCTTGAGGGGAGAGATAGCGTTGATCACGGCCTTCTCGTCAAGGTGCTTGGGCAGGGGGAGCTGGCAGAGTATGCCGTGTATCTCATCCTTTTTATTCAGTGTGTCGATAAGCGACAGAAGCTCCTCCTGAGTGGTCTCAGCGGGCAGAGCGTATTCCTCTGACACAAAGCCTACGTCTGCACAGGCTTTTTTCTTGTTGTTGACATACACACGAGATGCAGGGTCGTCTCCGACTATTATGACTGCAAGGCCGGGAGCAATGCCCTTTGCTTTAAGCTCCTCACATTCCTTCCTGACATCAGCTCTCACCTTTGCGGAAACTTCCTTTCCGCTTATCAGTATTGCCATTTTTTAACTCTCCTTTGTGTTATTTATATTTGATTCGGTTTTGACCTCGTTCGGGTTTTTGTTTTCTTCCTGAGACACGCTGTCCGGGCTGTCCTGATCCTCCCGGATCTCCTGGGCGATGATGCCCCGCTCCTTTTGCACCGTCTCCTCGGTGAAATAGGGGGTGGAGACGAAATGCAGCAGCAGCCGGAGGTTTTCCTCAAAGTTCTCGGTGCAGCGGAAATAGTAACAGGTGATGCCCGGTGCGGTGAAGGCGTTGGGGTCGGCTCCGTTGGCGGAAAGGCGCTCCATACCGTCGTCCCCTTCGGGCAGATCAAACATTTTATGTTCCAGATAGTGGGCCACGCCGGCAGGCGTGTCCGTCCTTGTCCCGTTCAGGGTGAAGCTGCGGTTGACGCCGCCGTAGTTCACGGCCAGGACCGCGTAGCGGCTGCGAAAGCCGGGTTTGGGGAGCACCTGCAGGCGCAGGCCGTTCTCCAGGGTTTCCGTGTACAGCTCCTCCCCCAGGCGGGGATATGATTTATGCTCCATGCTCCTCCCGCTCTTCGCTCTCCTCGTCCTCGTCGTCTCCGTCGTCCTCTTCCTCCGGCTCCCCCGCCGTAAGGAAGTAGATCATATCGCAATCCGTGCTCTGGGCCACGGCCTGCACGTCCTCCCGCGTCACATCCTCCACCAGGGCGGCCAGCTCCAGCGGGCCGTAGTCCAGTCCGTCCAGGGCCTGGGAGAGGGTGAAGCCCTCCAGCTCGCCCTGGCTGTCACAGAGGGCGCGCAGCTCGGAGCAGAGGCCGGCCTTGGCGGCTGCAAGCTCCTCGTCGCTGAACTCGCCTCTCCGGATGGCCTCCAGCTGCCGGAAGATCTCGTCCCGGGCCTGGTCCAGCCGGTCAAAGTCGATGCCGGCGGAGACCAGCAGCAGGCCCTTGTGGATGTCCGTTGCGGAATCGGCGTAATAGCACAGCTGCAGCTTCTCCCGCACGCTGCGGAAGAGCCGGGAGCTGCTGCCTGCGCCGAAAACGGTGTTGAAGGTCAGAATGGCGGCCTGGTCCGGGTCCTCCATGCAATCTCCAAGGCGCCAGCCCATCACCAGCTTGCCCTGGTTCACGTCCATGGCCTCCTGTACGAAACGGGGCTGGTCCTCCAGGGCGTTCATACGCACCTCGGTGCCGATGTCGTAGTTGATCTCGCCCCTCGGCAGGGTGATGAGTGCTTCCCGCAGCGCGCCGCTGAGCTCCCGCAGGGAAGCGCGGCCGCAGTAGAAGATCTCCACCGGGCTCTCCTGCAGCAAGCTGTGATACTGCCTGGTGAGCTTTTTGTAGTTGATGGCCTGGCACTCGCTCTCGCCGCCCAGGCGGCTCACGGCAAAATCCTCAAAACAGCACATCTCCTCCACGCAGCGGAAGAGGGCGTAGCCGCTCTTGTCGTTCAGGCGGCTGCGGATGGCCTCCAGCATTTTCTCCTTTTCCCCATCCACATACTGAGGCAGCAGCAGGCCGCCCCGGGTGGCGGGAGAGAGCAGCAGCTGACCCAGCAGCTCGGCTGCGGGGCGCAGCACGCTCTCTCCGTCGGGGAGGAAAGCGTCCTCCGGGATGCTCGCGTAAAAGCCCAGGCACTGCACCTCGCCGACCCGGCGTACCACCGGCTCCACGGCCGTGCCGTACAGCTCGTCCATCCGGGCGGACAGGGCCTCCATATCCGGATAGCGGGTGGTGCCCCGGCGCAGAACATAGGGGATCAGGGCGTTCATGGCCGCGGTATCCCGCGTCAGCTGCGTCAGCAGGTTCACGCTCAGGCAGGCGGTTTTGAACTTCTCCGTGCGCAGGTGGTTGAGCCAAACGCCGGGCAGGATCTCGGTCCTTGTCAATTCCATAGGGCACCTCCCACATATTTTATCACATTATTATATCACGGATTGCGGAAGAAGTGAAGAGCGAAAGGAATGAAGAAATGAAGAAATGAAGGGCCTGCTGCCAATGAGGGAATTGCGGTGTGCCGCGAAGCGGCACGATTTCAAATCTATCGGCGAAGCCGATTCCACAATTTCTTCATCAGCGAAGCGCGCTTCATTCCTCCTCTCCCAGCTGCTCCGCCGCGATCCGGTAGTACCAGCCGGCGGAGCCGGTGTACCAGGTCCAGCCCGCCTCCCCCTCCCGACCGGGAGCGGTGGACACGTCCGCCGCCAGCACGAAGGGCTCCGCCTCCCATCGGCGCAGAGCGTGCTCCTCAGGCAGGAGCATCCGCAGCAGGGCCA
>CACXMR010000049.1 GCA_902768825.1 uncultured Ruminococcus sp. | reverse complement strand
GTTCTCTGGAGCTTCAGTGTTACCGAACCCGATACAGGCTTGATCTTAACTATAAATCTCTTTTTGCCCTCTGTCTCAGTGCCGGACATATATTCGTCGGCAGTGGTGTCACTCTTAGCGTCCCAGACAAGGACAGAGCCATCTACAGCATCCACTATCCTGTAGTAATAGGAGTTATCGTTTTCGTCGGCAGCCGGAAGGTCATCAAGACTGAATATCGCAGTATATACGGTATCTGTGCCCGATGTCGTTGATGTGACACATTCCACAGGCAGTGAGAAGGTATCATAATTGTCAGTGCTGACTCCGTGTGCGTCCTCCTGCACATTATATACGATCACCTTTCCGGCCTTGTCGTATTTGGGCAGGTCCTCAAAGGTTACGTACTTTGCATTGCTTTCGCTGGGTGTCTGCACGTCTATGGTCTGAGTCTCCTTGTACTTGCCGCTGGCGTTTCTGACGGTACTTCCGCTGTTGTTTGCGCCATTATTGGCGGCATCACTGCTAAGGGTCACATCCACCTGATACCTTGTGTGGTACTTGTTGTTCTGGTCGTCCCAGTGCTTGTATACCTTGATATCACGGGTGTCAAGCTTGTTGGTGATGTCCATTGTGTCTTCAAGCGGTGTCAGGCCGTCCCATTCACCCTCATCATCAGAAAGTGTTTCGACGCTTGTGACAGTCTGCTTGCTATTGTCCGGTTCAACGGGATCTTCATCATCATAGTTGCCAGCTTCGCAGTACTGAGGAGCTTCGTAGGCTGTCACCCTGTCCTCTGTGATCTTGAAGCAGTAAGCTGTGTTGGTGTCGTCATATTTCAGCAGCTTGCAGTAGGTGTAGCTCCAGTCATTGTTGTCTGAGCCATAGTTCTGCTCAGGAATTTCCGCCTCAGTTACATACCATTCTGTGATATGCTCGTCATCATCGTCTGAGTCGCCACCAGTTTCGCCGCCGGTTTCGCCACCAGTTTCGCCGCCGGATTCGCCGCCGGTTTCGTTGCCGGACTGTGTTTCCTCGTCCGATGGAGGAACAACATCCGTCCATGTGATATCCGCTCCCTGGGTCGTGGGCACGACTCCTCTTGAGAGTGTCAGGTCTATGCAGTCCTCCTGAGACTCATTTCTGTTCTTGTCATTGACACCGGAGGGTCTGAGTGCAAACTCATTATTGTTGTCAAGCCAGTGCTTCTTAACCTCAACGGCTGTAAGGGGCAGCTCGTCAGTGATGTGCATACGGGTAAGGAAGGTGTATTCCTTTGCAGCCTGACCCTCACCGAGAGTTACTGTCTTTTGGTATTTATCTGCGGTGCCTTCATAACCGTAGCTGTTGTAATAGGCTGCCTTGCTTGAATTATAGTCGGGGTCTGTGCTTGGCAATTTGTCTTTGAGCTGCTCAAAATCATCACCTGCATCCTCAGGATCACCGGTGTAATAGTCTATCCAGCTTCCCTCTCCGGCCTTTGCAAGATCGCTGCCGGCAGCCTGATCGTGGGTGGTATACTCTCCGGCCTCGGAATCATATCTGTTGTCCTTATACTCCGTCACCTTGTAGTCGATAACCTGAGTCTCGTATTCATCATTATTTTCTGCCGCAACACATGTGTAGATAGGCAGGTCACGGAACACAACTCCGAGATCCTTGTCGGAATCCTCACTTGAAAGATACTTTGTCTCCTCATAGGTGACATTCTCACCTGTATAGAGCAGATTGCTTTCAAGCTTGATGGCGGTCTGATAATGGAGCTTCTTGCTGAGGTCAGATGTGGGGTCGGTATCGTCATCTTCCGGAGTCTTGCCGTAGTAATTGTCGTTCCAATCCTTGGTCACAAGGATATCCCTTGTCTCAAGAGTGTTGGTAATGGAAAGACTGTTGTTTCCGGTACCTCTCAGGACACCCTGTCCCTCAAGGGGTTTTGTGTCCACTATAAGGGATGTCACCTTTGTGTCGAGGGAAGCAGAGCCTAAGACGATGCTCTTTACGACCTCCGGTTCACCGTCTTCTATACTTCTCTTTACCTTGAAGGAGACATTCGGTGCAAGCGCCTTGGTTGCCGTGACATAACCTGTATCCGGATCATCTCCGTTGGGCACGACAAAGTCGGTACCCACTGCATTGTCGCCGTTCTCATCGCAGGCCTGTATGCAGTACTTGTAGGTATAGATTATTTCGTCATCGCCATCCCTGACAGTTTTGCCCTTGGGGAGGTCGTATATCTCAACCTGAAGGTTTTCACCTGTCACGCAGGACTGAGGTACTGCCATAACACCGTTGCTCGTATTCGCCTCAAAGCCCATGTTCTTTGCGTATATCTTTAGGGTATATCTGTTGGCCGAGTTATACGGGTCTTCGATATCCATAAGGGTTATTGCTTGATCGGTCAGTTGTTCTCCGATATAGGTCTGTCGGAGAAGTTTGAAGTATTGTCTCGGGAGCACCTTTGTGACATTCAGCACATAGGTATCATCGCCACCACCATCCTGAGTAAAGGTCAGCGCACCATCGCTTGCTCCAGGAGTCTCCTCGATGGTGTAGGTGTAAGCATGGTTTTCATCATCATTCTTCGGCACACCAGGCACCTGGAAGATGAGCTTGTCGCCGTTGGTTTCATCGTTGGCGGCAAGTGATTTCGGGACAGAAATGACATCGCTTTCGTTTATTGAGAAGGTCTCAACACTCTTCTTTGCATATAGTCCCTTCTCATAAATAAACTCACCGAGAGGTCTATCGTCAGTCACATAATGGACATCACCATGCTCATCCACAGTCTTTGTCTTTCGGAAAAGCTGGAAGTGAACATTGGGATCCTCTGTGCCAAGAGGCTTTGAGATATCCAGAGTAAGGCTTCCGCCGCTTGGTGCGGAGGGTGTTACAGTCATTTTGTCGTTAGTACCTACCGTCAATGGGTTGCCGTTGACATCGCATTCCACAACGGAATATACATACCTACGTCCGGAAGCATCCTTTTCGGGAAGCTTTTCGGAGACCGCTGTAAGGCAGGTGTCATCGCCGTAATATCTCGGCAGGGTAAATATGCCGTTGCTGTCAGCTGTGTAGCTGACCTCGTTCTGAGTAACTGCCAGTAAAGTCTTATCCGTGTCGTCCCTCTTGACAATCTGCTCCTCACTGTAGACTGCAGGAGTTTCACCATCTGCGGGAGTAATCTCAGCCTTTCGCATTATCTTGAAATAAACCTTAGGCAATTCCTTGGACAGAACAAGATATGCTCCGTAATACAGCGGTTTTGTGACGGTGACAGTAACACCATTGCCGCTGTTGATGTCCGCAATCAGCTTATCGGCGTCATTTACGGCTATAGCATCACCGTCAGCATCGCACTCCTCCACCGTATAGATGTAAGTCTTGCCTTCTCCATCAACTGCAGGAAGGGCCGCAGATACGGCATTCAGACAGGTGCTGTTATTGCCGTTCATCTCGTTGTATCTCGGTATTGAGAATACTCCGTTCAGGTCGGCTGAATAGTTCTTGCTCGCCTGAGTGAAAATAAGCCTTGCACCGTTTTTATCGGTAGTGACTATCTCCTTTGCAGTGTATTCATCGGGAATGGATTCATCTTCAGAATGGATCAGCGCCTGACGTGTTATCCTGAAATATACCTTCGGGGTACTGTCTGTCACATCCGGTATCAGAGTATCCTTGGTATTGTCGTGGAAGGTGCTCTCCTCGATCTTCAGCTTGGAGTTGCTTATTACATTGCCGTTATTGTCAAGCTCCTTGCCATAATACTCATATTCATTGCCGTAGACGTCTTCTCTGGGAAGGTTTTCAATCAGGGCATATGCCGTGCCGTCATAGACAAAATTCTTCTTGTCAAGCTCAATACAATTATCGGAATGATCATCTTTAGCGGCATTTGCATTGCCCTTCTTGGCGTAGAGGTCAAGGGTGATATCATCCGAGGTGCAGCTGTCAGAGTTGTCGGCACAGTGATATACCGCTACTGTCTGACCGTTGACGATTTCTTTGATGTAATAGGTAACCTTGGATGCAACGCCTCCATAGCGTCCGTCAGAGCAGGTGTTGACATAAGCCGGGAGATCATCAAAAGTGATCTTCCAGGTGTTATTGTCAGTGCCGTCCTTCTTTGATGCGTCAAGGGTAATTGTGTCGCTTGTCAGATAATCCTTTACAAGAGAAGCATTATCTTTAGCCGGACCGTCATAGCTCTCGTCCGCCTTGGTGTAGGTAACACCGATCACTTCATCATGCTCGTCCATCTGGACATTTTTGGCATAAACATCGTACTTGCAGTAGAGCTGGAACTGTATGCTGCTCTGTCTGAAGCGGTATTTATTGCTCATGTCCTCCCAATCCTTATAGGCCGTAACTGACCTCAGGGGAGGATTGTAAGAGTTGGTAAAGGTATAGCGCTTGGTATTGGGTTGTTCGGTGGTTTTCTCTGATGAGGTGTAACATTCTATGCTCTCCTCCTCTACATAATAGCTGTAGGAGTTGCCCTTGTTGTCAAAGGCTGCACAGTTGCTCCACTTAACGACCCAGTTGTTGATAGCCGTGCCGACCTTCGGAGACGCAAAATCCGTATCATAGCTGGTAACACCCTCAGGTGTAGTCTTTGTTCTTTTGAGGGTAAAGATGATGCTCTCCGGACGCTTGCCGTAGAGGTTGTCTTCATCGTTCCAGACCTTTGCTGTCTCGAAGTTAGTGAATGAAACGATATCACCTGTCAGGGAATTGATGATGGTAGACTGAGTGTAGCCCTGGGCGTCCTTTGACATCTCGCTGAGCTGATATGTAGTGCCGTCATCAGCGGTATATTCATATCTCAGCTTTCCGTCATAGAGAGTACCGGCATAGTCTACATAATAGTTTTTGGTGCCCCTGCGGATGGAACGCACGTAGGAGTTTTCTGCGTCTTGAGACTCAGTGCCCGGCACATGGAAAAGATAGACCATCTCTTCGCTCACGTCATTGGGCGCAATAGCCGTCTCCACAACCCTATAGCTATACTCAAGACCACTGTCGTCATATAACGGCAGACCGTCAAAACAGAAATTGAGTCGTCTGTCGGGCTGGTCAGGGTTATAAGGCACTCTGTAGGTTGTCACAGGACCAGATGAAGGGATATTGACCTTTCTGAATATCTTCTTGGTAAGGGTCTCACCATCCACCGTCACCTCTGACAGGTGTACGGAGGTAAGGGTCACTTTACTGAGATCCACAGCCTCCCAATCGGTGCTGGTGGTCTTTCGCTGGAGCTGGATGGTATACTTGTCACGGCTCCTGTAGATGTTATTCTCGTCCTCCCAGATAACATCGACCTCGTGTTTTGTCGTAAGGGGCTTGTTCTTGAGCCCCTGGTTGAGGTCGCCGTAAGTAAACTGGCCGTTTGTAAGCACAAAGGGCTTGTCAGGATCGTAGATATACTCACCCTGATACAGGTTGTTGTAGCTCTTTACTGTACTTGTATCAACCTGGTCACCGTTGACAGAATACTCCTTCAGATAGTAGGTGTAGGGTCTCCACACTGCACCCTGATCTGCTCCGATGACCTCTGCATTCACCCACACTCCTGAGGGCAGTCCGGATATGGTCTTATTCAGCTCGTCTCCTGTAACATCCATCAAAATGTAATCCTGACCATCCACCTGCACAGGCTCATCTACTTTGACATCCTGGTGGATATTATTCTCTACCTGATTAGCATAGTAGTATCTGTAGAGCTGGAACGCAGCCTTTTGGGGTCTGAGGCCGTGGTTTTTGGATTCTTTATCCCATGTCTTCTCATAAGAGAAGCTCACCTGAGATTTTACAAGCATGGAGTCCTCAGTGAGAAGAGCGTTTGTTATAGTGGTGCTGCCAAGGGTCCAGTCGCTGAGTGTACCTGATTCTGAGGTAAGTGACATAAGCGGCAGTCCGGAAGCATGAGTGGCACCTGTTGCCTTGCTTCGCTGTACGGAATAGGTATACACATTTTCCCAGCCGGTGTTTGTGGCATTTCTCAGACCATAGGGCAGGCCGTCCACAACACACCTTATCCTGTCGCAGTAGACGGGAACAGGGATTACGATAACGCCCTCCTTTGGGATAGCGTTGGGATCGTTACTTGCATAATACTCTCTTGTGTCAAGTTCTTCGCCGTTTTCGTCAATGCTTGTGAGAGTGACCTTGATAGCTTCGCCGTTTACATCCTTGAGTACGGTTTTCTCGTTTGCCCCGTCTGTCTGAACTATCTTTATGTTCAGATATTTTCTCGGCTCCTCATTTTCTGGGTGATATGAGCTTGTGTCAAGCTCAAAGGTGAGCTTCTTTGCGGTGATTTCCTCTGCCGACGAGTCGTCCACACTCTGCAAATAGCTCAGGGAGGACTGATTGTCCACGCCGTTTTTATCGCACTCCACAACGGTGTAGTAGTATTGCTCCCAGAGGCCGTCAAAGCTCTCAGAGGGCTGAGTTGTTACCACTTGCTCTCCCACCGTTTTGGTAACGGGCAGGCTCACGCCGTAGGCAAGGTTATCGGACACCGCCGTAACGTCCGCATCTGCAGGGAGCTTGACTATGCCCTTTTCGTCCGCCATAAAGAAGCGCACTGCCTTGACGCCGGAAATATTTTCAGTTGAGGTTACCGTAAATACCAAAGCAGTAGTTGTGACATCAGTTGTCACCAGGAGATCCTCTGTGCTGTCGCTTGATTTACGAGCTGTCGCAGTAGCACCCGCAGGAACAGAATAGCTATACTTGCCTGTGGGCAGACCCTTGACGAGGACTGATATCTTGCCGTCAAAGGCGTCTTCCTTCGGTATGGTAAAGGTGCCGCTATTGTGGCTATACTCCTTATCGCCGTAGCCTATACGGTTGCCGTAGTTGTCAGTGATAACATCCTCAGTGCTGTTGTCCTTGGGGAAGTATTCTACTCTCACCAGAGCGCCGCGGCTGTCATATCTCACATTCTCCTGTGAATACTTACCGACTTTTACAGTTCCATTATAGTCAGAAAACTCATTTTCATTCTGCTTCTGAATCTTAAACTCCAGATCCTCAGAGATACCGCTGACCTTGACGGCAATATCCACAGTACCGTTCATCTTGTTTGAATAGGTAAGGTTTGCAGGAATATCTGCTTCGACACGGTTGACTAACTTGTATGTACCGGGCTGTAATCCCTCAAGCTTGAAGGCGTAAACTCCGTCGATCTTGTCGTCTGCGGGTATCTTATATAAACCTGTCAGGTCAGAGCTATAGGTTTGCGGTATGGATGAGTTGAAATAAGTCTCTGCTGTTATTGCTGTCACACCGTCTGTTTTTTTAGTCACATCTCCGTAGGATGACGTTTGCACCTTAACCTGCAGCGGGGGTGCAGACGCAGCACCACCTTCTCCGATGAAGTCAGCCGTCACCAGAAGGCTCTTGACACCATTCTCTACTGTTTCAGTGACAGTTACGGCACCCCAGTTAGCGTCGGTGTTGTCACCTGCAAGCTCCACTGAATATTCATCATCCTCATTCAGCTGACCTGTTATAGTAAAGGTTATTCTGTTGTCTATAGCATAGCTTCCGGCAATACTGAAAAGTTCACCGTTCTGGTTTATCTCCGCTGGAGTAGAATTGGTTTCCACAGAGGCACTCAGACCTGTCACATAGCTGTATGTCGGGTAGCGCTGAAGTCTGAAGGAAAGGCCCTCTGACTGCACTACGACTCCATATACCACAATATCCTTGGTGTTCTCTGATGTGGATATATGCGTCATAGCCACCTTGTCCAGTTCACCGCCGTCAGGGGCAACCACTCTGTAGGTGTAGTTAACTCCTCCCACGGATACAGGCAGGTCTCTTATTCTGACGGAGATAATGCCGTTTATGGAATATTCATTTCCAATGTTGAATACACCGTCTGTCTGTTCAAAGGTGTGATCGCTGTAGATATCTGTGCTCCTTCTTAGGGTGAAGGTAGTCTTGTCGGTTACAGAACTGAGGTCAACAGTCATGTCAATGGTTGATTGGTTGTCGACCTGCTTCTTAACGGAAGTAAACTTTAGCTCAGGATCAAAGAAATACCTGTAGGAATGTCCGTGTCCGTCGTCAGCCGGCAAACCCTGGATCAGCGCCGACTGTGATACGTCAACCACATCCGGGTCTATCTCAAAGTTTCCGTTTTCGTCTGTGATGACAGAGCCCTTTGTCCTTCTGATGGTCTTGATATAGACAGCATCGGGGCGCAGACCGAGCTTGTCGTTATTGTCATCCCACTGCTTAGTAAAGGTAAGTCTGCTGTTTATATAGTCCTTGTGGTTCTCAAGATAAATGCCGTAAAGGTTTTCCTCGCCGGTACCAAGGTGGGAATTGCCGTTCTCTCCGGAGAAATCCGATGGAGTGTAGCGCTTGTTTTCGGAGCTACCTGTGATATATCCGCTGTCGGATTGTGCATAGCCTACATCCGAAAGCTTTGTGGTATCAGTGGTGGAATAGTAGTAGAGCTGTGAGTTGGTCAGATTCTCACTAACGCTCAGGAGCACGTTGTTGGTCGGTGACATACCATTATAGTAGTACCTGGGCAGCAGCACTCTTCTTCCCCAGTTCTCTTCACTTTTCAGCTCCTTGTCAAGATTTACAGCAGGGGGTGCATTCTGGCCTTCACCCACACAGCCGTCAAACTTTTCATGGAGAGTGACCTTGAGTACCTCCGGTCTGAGACCGTCCTTGTTATTGCCGTCATCCCAGAGCTTTTCGATGTATATCTCCTTGCCCTCAAAGATATTGCGGATATAAAGGTCTCTCCAGATCTCGGAGGTGCCCTTTGAGTAGGTCGTCTTTGATGTAGATGCTATGCTGGGTTCGTTGCCAGAAAAATACTTGTCATTGCTGCCGGCAGTGATAGTAAAGCTGACATTATTGTTTACACTATCTACATTCGTGGTGACGCTTGCTCCGCTGCCACCTGTAATATTGTTTATCCTGTAGAGATAGCTTGTGGTGGTGGTAATTGCCGGATCACCTTCCGTGACTGTAACAGTGGTTGGCAGGCCACTGACCGATACGCTATACTTTCCGTTCACTCTGTTTTCTTTTGGAATGGTAATATAGCCGTTTTCGTCAGGTGTAAAGGATTTTCCATTTACAGTGCAAGTAAGACCGCTTGTCAGTCCTGAGCTGCTTGTCAGGGCGGAGAATGATTCGCCGTTGTTGCTGGAATACTCGATTCTGAACCTCAGGTCGGCAGTGTCCGTACTGGTAGTCAATGCTGCTGAACCTGTTGCGGGCAGACTGTCGTTATTAGTGCAGTAATATACCATAACATAATCGCCCACAGAGGTATTTTCCTCAATTACACGATACTCATACAGAGTACCCTCAGGGCTTTCCACAGGAATGTAGCGGAATGTGTAGTAGTACTGATTCTCCCTTACTCCCTGACTCTTATCATGTCTTTTGAGCTTTGCCCTGATGGAAGCAGTGTGGTCTGCCTGGTTGACTGTAATGACATCGGTAGCGGTGCTCTGGTCAACATCAAGCGTCATATACTCCGACCAGGTGGTCTCAGCGGGCTTCTTCTGATAAACATTGCCGTTTCCGTCAATAGATCTGCCGGTATCGAGCCTCTGAAGTCTGAACTGCAGGTTATTGAGGAACTCATCATTAAAGTACAGCGTATAGTCCTCCTGCCCTATCGGCTCATATCTTACAGTGTGGTTTGCATCAGTATACTTTGCGCCGAATATCTTATTGATATTGAGGTTGAAGTATTTGAGCTCGTTTTCAAGGGCAAACTCGCCATTGCCGCCGATGACCTTGCCGTTGTCGTTGGTTACAGGAGTGATGGTGGTCTCTTTAGGGCTATCGTCCTTGCGGTGGAATGCGTCCATCTCGATCTCATCCACCACGTAGGTGTAGAGAGCTCCGGTCTGGGCGTAAATGGCAAGGCCCTCGATCTCTACCTTTTTATCCGCGTGGTATACCTTTACCTTTACTGGAAGAGGTGCATGCATGGTGCCATGATCTGGATCCTGATATGCTGACTTTGTGAAGGTAATGGTAGAAATGTAGTAAAGGCCATAAGCTGATGAATCCACAGACGCTACTTCATTTGTCGGGTCAGAAACATCAACTGCCTTGAAGGAGTATTGCTTATCGTTTTCGTCCGTAAGGCAGATGTCATCAAGCGTTACGGAATCCTGTCCCGCATCGATCTTATACGTACCGACAGGAGTATAGTCAGTATCTCCTTCAGCCTTCCTCATCAGCTTGAAGCTGAGGTCTGCGTCATTTGTTGCGCCTACAGGTCTGCTGACAGTAACAGGTCCGCAGTCCTGGAAGCGTGAGGTTTGAATGGTAAATACTGAAGTGTCACTGTATCCCTGGTCAATAACTATCTGGGGCAGACCGTCATTGGCGCCAGTGTCAAGCCTGAACAGAGCCTTTTCATCTATCCTCGGAACCTTTCTCTTGAGAGCGAAGGAGTAGTGGCTGACACTGTTGAATTCAGAGTTCAGGGGGTTCTCCCTCTTTGCCTGATCGTTTTCGTCAAAGCAGTTCCAGGATTTGTTTATGGTGAGCTTGCTCTTGTAGTTATCCTCATCGGGCTTATAGGAGTTTACAACATCCACTGTTTTGTGAATGGGTATGGTGTTGGATTCTCCCGGCAGGGCCGCCCAGAGAGTGTTGCTGTTCGCTGTCCTGGTGATAGGAACAAGATGAACATCGTTTTTGTCATCGGTGAATTCCTTGTACAGCCTGAAATACTGATGCTGTCCACTTATAGTGCCCACATTGACGGTAGCTGTAGTATTATCTGTGCTGATGGTAAGATATGTCGGGTTGCTTGCATCATAGACTCCAAGCTCGTCACAGACCACTGCTTTGTAAGACGCACCATTCTCAAGAGCTTCAAGTCCGGAAATGGTAAGGGTGTTTCCGCTGGCACTGTGTGGTATACAGAAAACGCCCGTGCGCCTGTCGGCCGAGAAGGATCTGTCCTCTGACTCGTTGATCTCCGCTTCAAAGCCAAGACCGGTCAAGTCCCCCGATGCCATGGGAAGCAGTGCCTTTGCATTTGTCACATCATGCCAGGTATCAGACCCGTTGTTCAGCTTCCTCTGTATCTTGAAATAAACATTCTTAGGTGGTGTCTCGCCAAGAGGCTTGGACACTATTAATGTAATATTGCCGGTGCCCTGAGTCATATATACGAGATCAGAGTCAGTCACGGCATTGCCGCCGGAATTGGTCTCTATTGCTTTGTAGATATAGCTCTTATTGTTGGGCCCCTTTTCTGGCAAACCTGATATCATTACGGAGCATCTGCTCTCCATGTTCTCGGTGGGTATTGCAAACACTCCACCTTCTGGATTTTTATAGACACCGCTTACCAGGTCATAGGTCTCTTCCGACAGCTTTTGTGGGTTGCCGTTTTCATCTATGCCATAAACCTTTGCAAAGAGTATATCACCTATGGAAGCAGAGTCATCCTTGGGCTTGCCGACGCCTATCAGTTCCTCAGTCACATAGTAGAAGAATTCTTCACCTGTGGGTGAATACTGATACAGCACCTCCTTGCCGCCGTCCGCACCAAAGACATACTCGATGTGGTTAGTGCTGTGGTCCCAGTCTGAATCACGGAAGTTTTTGGTAAATGTCTGATACTCGATCAGCTCAAGCTCATTACTGTTGCTGCCGTTGTCGGCCTTGCCCACATAGCACTGATGGAGAATAAACTTGACCGTTGGATAGATGGAGTTTTGGGTCATGTTCTTCCAATCCTTGCTGGCAACCACCTGCACCCTCTCGCCGCCGTTGTATTCGTTGATGATGGTGTCGTTGCTGATACGATAGGTATAGCCGTTGATGGCTCTTTCCTTGAGGCTATACTTGATGAGGGCGCCGTCCTCGTCATATTTGTCGAGGGTCACTGCACTGTTATCAACAAACTTTACATAGTCGTCGTGATCGTAAACTATATTGCCATTGTTGTAAGCAATATCCTTTTTCTCACTGAAGCCAAAGGTCTGCATACCTCCGGAAATCTGTAGCATATTGATAAGCTCTCCGAGGGAGTCGGAAAAGTCGCTTTCGTCGTGCTGTTGACCATCCTCATGGCACTCAAATACAGCATAGCCTCCGTCGTCAAAATCTATCTGGTCGCCTCCAGCATTACCATGCTCCTGAACGTATACGGCTTGCTTGTGCTCATATTCTGGCCAATCGTGCTTGACATTCCTGTAGAGGAACACATCGGCTATAGGATAGTTGAAATTTTGCAGTGCGTCGGCTATATTCTGCCAGAGCTTGATGCCGTTAATGGTAACAGTGCCCACAAGCTTGTTGGTGATGGTAGCCTGATTGTATGCACGTCCGTTCCCTGTTTGCAGTGTCTCGTGAGAAACATCGTGTGACGAAGGTACCTCACCGTGATTTGTATTAAAGTAGTCGGGAACATCACTGTACATATCGTCTGTATCGCCCGCTGCCTTTCTCTGCAAGCGGAAGTAGAATTTTACATCTTCGGGATATGTACCGGTTATATTGTACTGTGTTATGGTAACATCCACCTTGCCGTTGGCGTCAGGGGCAGTTACATCAACGGTATACAGACCATAAGGGTTAGTAGTTGGATCATATACCTCATAGGGAACTCCCATGCCATCTGTGAGACGATACACATAGATTGTAGACGGTATATCTTCCTCTGACTCAACCTCACGGAAAACATCCCTGTAGTCAAGCCCCTTGACCGTAAAGGTAAATCCGGTACTCATCTTGTTACCGGGTACTATGAACACACTGTCGTTTGAGATGATTTTATTTTCTTCCGTTTCGGAATTATTTATATACGCCACCATGTGAACCGGGTTATCGTAGTAGGTCTCGTATTCGTTATGTGCGAGATTTGTCGTAAGCTCCTTTACATAATACTGGTAACGGTAGCCTTCGCTGTCATACTTGTCAAGACCCGAGAAAGTATACGACCAAAGGTTTTCCGAATCGGTGGTATTCTTCTTCCACTCGTAGTCCTTACCTATCTTGACATCCTCAGCAGTATTCTTCGGGTCGGTGGAGTGCTGCCACAGCTGGATATAAAGGTCGGTACGGGTATTGAGGGCATTTGAATCGTCCTTCCACTGCTTGTTTACTGTACATTCTGTAGTGCCACGGAAGGTATTATTTGTGATGAGCACCTGGATAAGGTCGTCACTGTTTGAGGTTGTGTTTAATATGTAGGGCTTGTCCTCGATTGTCATGTAGAGCTCGTCATTATCAAGGATACACCTGCCGTTAGCATCAAAGGGAGTGTTGTTAATCTTTACCTCTTTGAGTGAATAGGTGATGATCTTACCGGTGTTGGTATACTTGGGCAGTCCCGTGATGTAGTAATCATTGACATTTTCACCATTGACCTCACCCAAAAGATCAATATTGATATCTGTGGTGGTGCCGCCTTGGCCGTCATCCACTTCCACGAGATGAGGCTCTGAACCGTCGTGGTAGTCCGCATAGATCTGCACGGTGATATTCTTCATATCCCTCAGCCTGTCGCCAACCTTCCAGTCGAGCTCTATGTGGTAGTTGACTATACCTATACGGGAGTTGGTAAAGGTCAGGTCGGTGAGCTTCTCGCCGTATGTAGTGTTGTAAAGCGTTGGTTCCTCCTGTACCGCATAGTAGCGTTCATAATCTTTTGTATTGTCGCTATTCTTGTCATAGGCTGCGGTGTAAACGCCTGAGAACCAGTCAAAGGATATGGGGTTTACTTCTGTGTTGCCGCTCTGATAGGTGTAGTGAGCAGACGAGCTGATGTCCACATAGTTTTTCTTGCCCTCACCGTTCTCAACCACATTTGTGCCTTCTGTGTACTGCTTCGGAAGCATGGATCTCCAGACGTCTGAAGCAGCCGCCCATGCGTGGACGCCGTTTTCGATGGTATCCTCCTTGTCAGTACGGAACTGGAATGTGTGCTCATTCTGCATTCCGCCCAGGATATGCTCCTTGAAGTCCTTGAGGTGCCAGTGGTCGTTGTAGGAATAGCCTATCCTTACCTCCACACGGTCCATCCAGATGCTGGCCTCTGTCAGCGTTGCGTCAGACTCAAGCATCTTGTTGTTTTGAAGAGCAAAGCGCAGGGCATCGTTCTTATCATTGAATTGTTGCAGTTTATCAGGATCCGACTCAATGCCCGGATAGTCGGCAATATGAAGGGGCCAGTCGGTGCCCGTGCCGGTTGCAGGCAGAACCTCATAATGGTTCGCTCCTGTACTGACAAGATTGACTGTAATAGGTGTGCCATTTGGAGCAACAAGCCTATACTCATATTCCACACCGTCAATAACCGCCGGCAGACCGGATATTCTGAGATAATACACGCCGTTAATGCTGTCACCCAGCTCTACAGTGTAAAGTCCATCGCTTGTCTGTGTTTCTGTCGGTTTTGTAGGACGAATACCGGGCTTTGCAGTCACACCCGGATAATAGGTCTTTGCTGTTACATCTTTTATGCTTTCTGTTTTTGAGAGTGTTTCAAAGAGAACATTGTCTTGGTCATCCTTGACAAGATGCTGATTCTCATCAAGCCGCGGCTCATCCCATGTTCTTTTGAGCTTGAAGGTGAAGTCGGCATTTTGTGCAGTGCCGGAACACGGCTGAGTGGTGACTGCAGAGATCACCATGTTTCCCTTGAGAGCATTCTCGTTTGTTATCTTGAAGGTCACCTGAGGAGGAACAACTCGATCTTCAGTTGTACCATTAATGTGCTCTATCGTTTTTATATCATTGTAGTTATAGTCAACCACCTCATAGGTGTAGGGGCACCTGTATTTCTTCGTGACCTCAGTTGTTTCTCCTGTATCCGGGTCTGTCACTGTCTCCTTATATTCAACGGTCTTGAACCTGTTGACGCCATCCATTACTACTGCAAACTTATTGTTTATCGCATCAGCAAAGGGAACCGTAAAGGTATTATTGACAGGATTATCGACTCCCGGATCATCAGGATTTTCCGGCGCCATAGTGTAGGTTTTAAATAAGTCGAATCGTCGGCACCCTTTACCTTTCTCTGGATATAGAACTGAAGATCATTGGTCATCACACCGGTTGTAAGAGAAAGGTCTACGTTTGTGATACCCTTGTAGGTATTGGGGAACTCATAGCCCAGATCGTTTTCGGCTTTTTGCTTATACCTGTAGCCTATACCATTTCCGTAGCCGTCTCCGAGACCGGTCGTAGTGTTAGCGGTAGCCTCAGCCTCCATGAGATCATCCTTGAAAATGCTGGTGGTGCCCCATGGGTAAACATAATCCCAGCTGGCGGAGCTTGCAGTGTCGTCCCCGAGGAGACCGGCAAATTCATTTTCATTAGCTTCCTCCCAGCCGCTTATCCTGTCAATAGCGCCGGTCTGTATAGGCAGGGGCATGACACGGGCGGACATATCCACAACGATGTTGGCCTTATACTCCTCTTCACCGTCGTCCATCCACACCTTGTGTACGTCTATGTGCTCGCCGCCGTCACCAAAAATGTTCAGTGCGGTAAAGACCAGGGTGCCGTCATCAAGAGGATCCATTGATGAATATCTGGGGCTTCCTATGGTGTTGTCGACCTCAACAAGGGAGAATCTATTTAAGTGACCCTCATCGTCATATCCGGGGACGTTTAGCAGCTCTACTGCATATCTGCGCTGTATGCCGTCGATACCGTCCACCAGAGTGTCTCTGCTGACAACAAATTGACCGTTGCTGTTTGGTGCGGTCTTGATCTTAAGCTGACCGTTCTCCATTGTGCCATCGGTATACTGGATGTCGATGTTGGGACTGTAGTTTTCATACTCACCTTTGTCATAGTCATACTTCTGAAGCTGGAGAGTAATCTGTGCGTCATGAGCTGCCTGCAGCAGGTTGCGGGGCACCGGAGTCCAGTCCTTGTTCATCACGATCTTGACCTCGCCCACCAGCCTATACTCATATTCAAAGGTGGCACTGCTGCTGTTCCATACCACACTCAACTCAAAGGTACGGCCGTTGAGCAAGATGTTTACCTTGTCAGCTTCGTTGCCCTGTAAATCTTTCAGCTTTACAGCAAATCTATCGGTTGTGTCGGCTATCGGTGTCAGCTTGAGGGTACCGTCCTCGTTGTATGCCATCTCCACCGGATCGGTAATAGCCTGAGTCTTGCCGGCATCGGTACGTGTTATAAATGTCTGTACCACCCTGTATGGCAGAGCGTGACCTGTTTCATCATACTGGTTGACAGGGTAAAAGGTCTCTATCTTCTCCATCATCTCAGCGGAGAAACCGTCCATATCAAGCAGACCCTCGGTGAAGGCATCGGTGCCCGCCGTAGGATCGGCAGGATGAACTATGGGTTCAACATTTACCCATTCTCCGTTTACAAAGTTCTGGAGCTGGTATTTTATCTCAGCAGTACCGCCCTGAAGCTCTGCAGCTATCCAGTTAGCGTCAATGCTGTAGGCAATGGAACCCGTCAGTGAATTCTTGACCAGTGCATGGTTTGGAAAAACCGCGCCCTGGTTGAAGGTGACGCTGGTTTGTCCGCCAAAGGGAGCGTTATCCTCAGCGCCGAACACATACTGAGCCGTATAGCCGGGAAGTGTGGCAGCGTTTAATCTCTCCTTGGCAAAGTAGAAATACTCTCTGCCCTCGTTATCGTACTTGTCTATATTGTACTTTGTGTTGCCCTTGCTGTCCTTGTATTCGTAGATGTACTTGTGCTTTGTAACACCATCCTCTGTGTATTCAACATCCTTTATCTTCCAGGTGCCCACCTGAGAGACCATGCTCAAAAGTTCTGACGAAGAAGCATTAGGGTCCTTTACATAACGGTAGAGCACAAAGTCGCCTGCATTTCCTGAGCTTACGATGCCGGGTCTTGCTGTCGCATTGTCAACGTCATACCACTCCAGAGGACCCTCAAAGGTATCGGAGCCTGTCAGCAGGAGGTTCATCTCGCTGCCGTGGTATGCTCTGTCCACGATATTTGAGCGCACTCCAGTGTTGACAGCATAAACCATATATGCGTCGTCGCCCTTGGCGCTGTCGTAACCAGGAGTAAGGCTTCCTACTTCCGATACGGGGATCGGAGACGCCTCACTGCTGCCTGAAGGAACCTTCTGTCTGATGGAATAGGTCCTTGCAGAGCCGTCAGAAGTGATCTCAAAGAGGTTTTGGAAGGTAAGCTCCATCTTGCCGTCTCCATCATTGTCCTCATAGGTCATAGGAATATCATATCGGAGTATGGTATCCCCTTCCTTAACGGCTGTATAAGCACGGCTCACATAGGCCTTCTGTTCATCTGTGAGTGCCTGATACTCCTCAGGAGTGTATGAAAGCTTGATTTCAACTATACGGTCAGGTTCCGTCTCGTCGATCAGCTCAAAGTGTTCCTTGATGAAATTGAGGTCAATATTCTTTGTAATTTCATCAGCATGAGCCGAGTCGAGCCAGTTTACCTTTACGGTAAAGTCACGGAGACTGTAATTGACAAAATGGGTATTGTCAACGGCTGAGGTGCTGTACTTTGCACCATCAGGCAGGTGCTCATCGGCCTTATACACAAATGCATTGCCGTTCTCTGACTTTTCGGGCACACTGAAGGTGTATTTTATGTTGTTGCTGTCCTGAGTGATAATAGTTCTTCCAAGGGTCTCCGGTTGAGCCTCAGGATCCTCAGGCAGCGGCGGATAGGGGGAGTAGTCAGTCGGATCCGTATTGGGATCGGTTCTCTCTGCTCTGCTTATGTCGAAGCTTACATCCTCCGCTGCTGGCCTTTCATTGTTCGTATCCCTCCACTGTACATAGACATCAAGGTCAACCATGGGAGTCAAGTCAAACTGCTTTAGTTTGTATGGATTATCGGGAACCTCCTTTATGGACACGGCGCCGGTGTTTGCATTTACAACATAATCCAGCAAATAGACTTTGCTCTTTGAAGTGATTATACTATCTTCTGCAGGGTCCCCCGTGGGAGGATTTGATGTGTCCAGATCCACAGCACTCTTGCTTCCGCTGTAGCCGTCCACTGTAGGATACTGCTCCAGAACCTTTACCTGGCTTCCGTCTATGTTCTCTTCCAGCTGAGGTGTGATTACTATTCGAGCTATCCTGTTATTGATAAGCAGGGTCTTGAAGGGACTGTTATTCTCGTCAAAGAGCTTAAGAGTCCTTCCCTGCTCCAATTCCAGGCTTCCGTCCGGATTGAGATAGACAATGCTGTTATTGGAGTCTCTGAGGGAATACTCCGCTGGAAGTACAGTGATCTTCTCATAGCTGTAATCAGGAATAATACCCTCAGGCGGATTCTCAGGTTCCTGCTTAAGCTTATACAGCTCGATCTTATATTCCGCGGTAACACCGGACTGATCTGTCAGTATATTGTTATAGATACCAACGCCATTGAGATCAACACTATCATCTGCGCCGGCGGATTTATATGGCATCATTGTAAGCAGCAACACCCACACCATCAGGAACGAAATTACCCGATGATGCAGTCTTACTCTCTTTCTTGTATTATTATAGTTGTTCAATATTTTCATTTCCAATGACCTCACCTTCGCTATGAGTGGAAAATATATAAAAAGTCACAAAACCGCTATTTTATCTATTATATTATACTACATAATTTCAATAAAATAAAGAAAATAATTAACATAAAATGGTAGGATATATAAAAGTTTTTTATCAACTATTCCCTGATTTTATATATTTTGCTCAATTTTTTGAAGTCAATAGGAAAAAACAATAAACCTCCACTCCGTTATTTGTATGGTATTCTCCAGTGCAATTTCACATTTGTGAAAAAGCCCCCGCAACATTTTTTCTGCTGCGAGGGATAACCAATTTGTGATATTATTTCAAGGTATCATTTTTTGTTCTCTAACTCCCTGTCCTGCCCGGACAAAGTACATCTCAGGCCTTCTGCCGTATCTTGCACCGAAAGCATCACTGATGACTCTTTCAAATTTGTTTACAGCGTCGCCTTCCATAAGGTTCACAGTGCAGCCCCCAAAGCCGCCTCCTGTCATTCTTGCTCCATAAACGCCGTCAATACCCCATGCCGTCTCTGCCAGCAGGTCAAGCTCCTCACAGGAGACCTCATAATCATCCCTCAGTGAAATGTGGGATTCATTCATCAGGCGACCAAATGTAATATAGTCACTGTTCTTGAGTGCTTCTGAAGCAAGCCTTGTCCTGTTGTTCTCGAAAACTGCGTGTCTCGCCCTTTTAAGCACCGTCCTGTCAGTAATAAGCCCGCTTTTGCTCTCAAGCTCCCCCACACCAAGGGTGCACAGCCTGCTCACTCCAAGCTCTCCCGCAGCTCTCTCGCATTCCCGTCTCCGTTTGTTATACTCCGATCCCGCCAAAGAATGCTTCACTCCGCTGTTGACCACCACAATCTGTTTATCCCCCACGGGGACAAACTCACAGTCCAGCGTATCGGTATCCAGCAGCATTGCCATATCTTCCCGACCCATTGCCGACGCAAATTGATCCATTATACCGCAGCTCACGCCGATAATGTGATTCTCTGCAAACTGTCCCATAACAGCCAATGTTCTCTCGCTAACGCTGAGCCTGAACATTTTTTTGAGTGCAAATCCCGATGCCATCTCCATAGCCGCCGAGCTTGAGAGTCCTGACCCCATAGGCAGGAAGGTCATACTCAACCATGCCCTCCTGAGCCATCTCATCCGAGTAAAACCTCACCTTGCGGGTCTTTTTTCTTTTGCCGCCTATGCACTCCACTCCCAGATCTATTGCACACGGAAGCACCATCCCTCCGTTATAGTCGGTGTGCTCCCCGATCAGGTTTACCCTGCCCGGCGCAAAGCACCTGATCTCCGGTTCTGTCGCAAATATCTTGATAAACTCTTTAAACATATCTTCTTTCGGGTGAAACTTTTTTCAAGCAAAAAAAGCTTTCCCCCGCCCCCTTTCTTTATCGGGTGAAACTTTTTTTCAAGTGAAAAAAAGCTTTCCCCCGTACCCCCTTCAAAAAAAGCTCATTGCCTCTCATGTCAGGCTCTCGCTTAGACCGCTCTCTGCCTCTGCTCAGGTGTTCTTCTGTGCCCGCAGACAGTAATTTGCTCAAATCATGTTTGTTATCGGAAATAACTCTTTAGAGCAAAAGCTCATTGCCCATCATGTCAGGCTCTCTCTTAGACTGCTCTCTGCCTCTGCTCTGGTGTTCTTCTGTGCCCGCAGACAGCAATTTACTCAAATCATGTTTGTTATCGGAAATAACTCTTTAGAGCAAAAGCTCATTGCCTCTCATGTCAGGTCTCGGTTACAGCGGTTTTTGTCTCTGTTGCTGCATCATCCTGAGCCTCAAAGAAGTAAACTCTTGATGCAAAGTCCGGAAATACCCGCACCTTGTCGTTGAACCCCGTCCCTGAAAACCCCTGACTTAATGCCGCCCCTGCTTCCATAAACACAGAACCTGTCGCTGTCATCTCTTCACTCTCTCCTTTGAGTGTCACAGCATTTGCTATCAGGTTGTGTACCGCTGAATCCTGCCTGATATGTACCGGAGACACAATGTTTATCATATTGCCAAACTGCTTTATATCCAGCCGAACAGGCCTACTGTACATCCTGTATGTCATTTCCGAGTCAAGTCCTTTAGGAGTAAACCTCTCCTGCTGCATATTCGGCGTCATCATCTCCTGCAAAAGCAAGCCCACCGCTTTTTTCCTGTCCTTTGAGACGCATATCCATTTGTGGACGTTACCCGACTCTAAACGGATGAAGTCCCCGAACTGCAGCACCTCACGCCACTTTTTGTAAAGACTGATCTCCGCTATGATCGCTTTTCTCCTGCTCATCCGCAGATCCCTCACGTCAAGCTCATAGCCAAGCACTCCGAACATTGCCGCCCCGAATCTACTCTCCGGAGGTGTCGCCCTGAGGGTCTGGTGGTTAGGTGAAGCGCTGACGTGGGCGCTTATGCACGACTGCGGATAGCCGTAGCTATAGCCCTCCTGTATCGCAGCTCTGCAGATGGGGTCTGTATTATCACTCGCCCATATCTGAGGGAAATAGCACAGCATACCAAGATCAAAACGGTTGCCGCCCGATGCGCACCCCTCAAAAAGTATTTGGGGAAAGCGCTCGGTCAGTGTCCTGAGTATCCTGTAAAGACCGCAGACATAACGATAAGCAGTCTCGCCCTGTCTTTCCGGCTCCAGATATTGTGAGAATACATCAGTAAAAATGCGGTTCATGTCCCACTTGACATAGCTTATCTCCGCCGAGGAAAACACCTCGGTCATCTTGTCTGTCACATAGTCCTGTACATCTGGATTTGCAAGATCAAGCAGTCTCTGCCTCCTGCCCTCTGAGTGCAGCGCACCGGGTATCTCCATTGCCCAATCAGGATCCTTACGATATAGCTCACTGTCTACGCTTATCATTTCAGGCTCGACCCACAGCCCAAATCCCATGCCCATAGCTTTTATCCTGTCCGC
Source organism: uncultured Ruminococcus sp. (assembly GCA_902768825.1). Taxonomy (GTDB): domain Bacteria; phylum Bacillota; class Clostridia; order Oscillospirales; family Acutalibacteraceae; genus UBA1213. The sequence goes on along the minus strand of CACXMR010000049.1, from coordinate 14,285 downwards.
AAGAGGTTTCAGTCCTCCGTGCAGCTTTTTCATGTCCGGTTCCCAGTCACCGAGAGAGGACGTATCATCCTTCCTTTTCCCAAACCATCCGTCATCTACAACAAAAAGCTCGATGCCAAGCCTTCTTCCTATTCTTGCAAGGGAAGTCAGTGTATGTGAGTTGATCTTGAAATAGCATGCCTCCCAGCTGTTGAGCAGCACAGGACGCACTCTGTCCTTCCATTCCCCACGGACAATGTGTTCCCTGACGAAGCGGTGCATATTGTGGCTCTCTCCTGCAAAGCCCGCTGAAGAAAAGGTCATCACAGCTTCAGGAGCTTCCAGGCTCTCACCGGTTTTGAGCAGACAGCGGAAGCCCTGGGGCTGCATTCCTGAGACAATGCGGGTCTTGCCAAAGGCACTCACCTCGATGCTGGAATAGTGACTGCCGCTGTAAACAAGATTAAAGCCATAGACATTGCCGGAAGTCTCGGTAGCTGACGGGTGGTGCACCATAAAGAAGGGGTTTGCCCTGTTTGAAGAGGTTCCGGTACGGCTCTCGTTGACGAATTTACCCGCACTGAGAGTAATTACAGACTTGTCCATCTCCCTGACCCATGCCCCATGAAATGTCGTCACAGAAAGACCACAGCAGGGCAAATCCAACTGAAGGCTCATCAGCCTTTCTATGTAAATATCCTCATTGCCGTTGTTTATGAGCCTTGCGCTGCGTGTTATCACATCGCAGTCAGGATAGACCCTGTAGTGCAGCTCAAGGCTCAGCTTTTTGTCATGCAGCTCAAGGCACAGATGCTCGGCCTTGCCCTCAGGTGCATAAGAGCCGGGCAGACCTGAGAGGTCAGAGGCACTGCTGTCCACCACAAAGCTGTCATAGATAAAGTCACAGCTTCTGCTGCCGTCAGCAAACACAGCCTCAACGAAGGGCTCCCTGATATCGCCGTGACCCGGTGCGGATATCTCAAGGCACATATCCTCAGGCATTTCGCATGGGTAATCCTTTGAGTAGGCTATGCAGTTGCCTATCTCGAATTCCCTTCTCTCACGCAGGGCATTGCATTCCTCAGCACTTCCGACCTTTATTTTTTTACCGTAATAAAGATGCTCTGCGTGTCCTGATGCCGACAAAGAAAGGATATAGCTGGTGTTTTCTGTTTCAAGCAAAAAAACAGGGCGTTCTCCTTCAAGGACTCGTATCATTTATGTCACCTCTCTGTTAATTTATTCAAATACGACTCAAAATAATTATAACATTCCAGAATAGTGTGTCAACAGTTCTCATCAAGATAATATACAATAATTTAAACAATTTATACTATTATGCGATAAAAAGCAAAAAGCCTGACCCTACACGGAATCAGGCTGGCTATCTTTATAAATCAGAGGTTTGTCATGCCTGTGGACGGCACTGAGTGAGTCTATGAGTCAGGGTGCCAAAGCAATGATAACTTACCTCTCAAAGAGTTTTAGAAGCTTCATCTTAAACTCTCCGGCTTTGCCCGAATAGGGATACTCCCTCAAGGGAAGATTGAAGTGAGTGCTGCCTGTGAGTACCGTCTGAGGATGTGTAAATTCCCTGAACCCCCACTCTCCATGATAGGCGCCCATTCCGGAATGACCCGTGCCGTTAAAGGGTACACCCTTTACCATCATGTGCAGACAGACCTCGTTGATGCAGCCGCCGCCGAATTGCTGAGTAGACATGACCCGCCTTGCCCACCTCTTGTCTGATGTGAAAAGGTACATCGAAAGCGGATGCTCACGCTGGGCTATCAGTTCAACTATCCTTTCGGCCTCTTCATCCTTAAAGGGCACGACAGGCAGTATCGGACAGAACAGCTCGTGCTGTACAAGCTCATCGTTTTCGCTCACAGGATAAATGATTGTGGGAGCATAACGCCTTGTCTCACGACAGCCCTTGCCGCCAAATATCACTCTGTCCCTGTATTCGCTGGTGATCCTCTCACACTTGTCATAGACAGCCTCAGTGATGAGCTTGGGATAGTCCGGGTTGTGGTGGGGCCGGGTGCCTATCTGCCTTACAAATTCCTTTTGCAGCTCTCTGAGGAACCTGTCGGCTACCTCCTCAGCCACGGCTATCTGGTTTATGTTTATGCAGATCTGTCCGGCGTTGCACAGCTTGAAGAAGGCTATCTTACGGGCTGCGTCCCTCAGGTCGGCATCCTTCCTGACAATGCACCAGTTGCCTGTCTCTCCGCCCAGCTCAAGGGCTACGGATGTGAGGTTCTTGGCTGCCGCCGAGAGCACATGCTTTGCCACCGCCGGAGAACCTGTATAGAATATCTTGTCAAAGCGCTCAGCAAGGCACATATCCGCCACATCGTGGCCGCCGTCGATCAGGGTGACATACTCATCCTCAAAGGTCATGGTGATGAGCTTTTTGAGTGCCTGGGTGCTTGACGATGACTTGGAGCTTGCCTTGATCACAGCGGTATTGCCCCCGCTTATGGCTGCGGCAAGGACACCGAGAGTCAGCAGCACCGGAAAGTTAAAAGGGCTGATTATCAGTGAAACACCGTAAGGCAGCTTATAGACCTTAGTAGACGTGCTGGGGAAGCACATCAGTCCGCTGAAATGTTTTTCGGGTCTTGCCCAGCGTTTTAGGTTGTGTATCATCTCGTCGATCTCGGCAATGACAGGTCCGATATCGCAGAGATATGCTTCAAAGGGGCTTTTTGCCAGATCCTCCTGCAGTGCTATGGAGAGCATTTCCTTGTTGTCTATGACCGCCTTTCTCAGCCTTTTGAGCTGCACTATGCGCCTGTCCACATTGAGGGTTATCCCCGAACGGAAAAACTCCCTTTGTTTTTTGACTATTTCGCTGATCATTTCCTGAGTATATTTCAATCTCGCCCACCCTTTCTGATTATATCAAGAATCGCTCTTATCTCCTCGTCCTTGAAAGTCTTAGGGGGAGAATAGTTTATGGAATCAATGTCTATCATGGACACGAGCCTATCATAATCCTCTGTCCTCATCTCAGGCAGTGACCTGTCCGTTCCGCAGAAATCAAGCATCATACGAAGCTCTGTCAAAAACAGCTCTGATGCTTCCTCGTGGGAGCAGTGCCTGCCGGCAAAGCCGCAGTATAATGCCAGAGCCGCAAGCTTGTCCCGCACCCTGTCCTTCTGAGCGTCAATGACCGGCACAAGACACAGGGCGATGGCCTCCCCATGGGGAAGATGATAGACAGCCCCGATGGAATGAGCAAATGCGTGGACATATCCGGCAAGCTGCTTGTTTATGGCATTGCCGCCGTAGTATGCAGCCCTGCTCATGTTTTGCCTTGCCTCGATGTTTTCCGGCTCCGCTATGACCATGGGCAGATTGGCAAGTATCAGCCTGACGCACTCAAAGCTTTTCTTTTCATCCTCAAAACTGGTGCTGACATCCGCAAGGACGCCCTCCAGTCCGTGACTCAGGGCATCTATGCCGCACCAGACAGTGACCTCTCTCGGAGCTTTGACCATAAGCTCGCTGTCAAGTATAACGTGTGTCACGTTCAGCCCGATGACCACAGTGGATTTCTTGACTCCGTGGTTGTCCTTTACCACTGCGCCCACAGTATATTCTGCTCCGGTGCCCGCCGTGCTGGGAATCGAGATCATCGGCAGGGTCTTGTCAGGGACAAGGGCAAACTTGTGCAGATAGTGTCTGACGTTCCTGGCAGGATGCTTTGCACTGGCAGCGATTATCTTGGAGCTGTCAAGCACTGATCCCCCTCCGAGAGCAACTATACAGTCAGCCCCGCAGCTTATGGCAGCGCTCCTGCCCTGTTCAATGATAGCAAAAGTAGGCTCTGAGCTGATATCGCTGAAAATAGTGCATTTTATACCAAGTTTCTCGATAGAATCTCTCACCTTGACATAATATCCCAGCTCAAACAGGGTCTTGTCCGTCACCAGCAGCACGGAGCTTATACCGTCTCTTTCGCACAGCTCTCCCACCTTAGCCCTCGACCCGAAGCCCTCTGTAACGGTTGGCTCCGGTAGGGACGCTGCCTTGATGACTATTCCGGGAAGCTTTCTTATTCCCTTTCTCATATAATAAAGTGCCATAGTCTTCCTCCGCCCTGTTTGGTCAGGAAAGCACGAGCTTTCCTGAGCCATCGTCAGCTATTATCGAGCTGCGCATTGCATGGTCAATGGATGCCTCGATGCTGTTTTCGATCACCGTTCCCAGCCTTGAATAGCCGAATTTTTTTGCCGTCTCACGGACGAGATCCTTTCTGGTCAGACCGATCTGCTCCTCAAGCACTTCAGTGATAGCGTTGACTATCTCATAATAGGAGATCTCATCCATGGTGCGTTTGTTGCCTGAGCTGTCCTCAGTCCTATAGATAGCATAGGCCACCGGATCCTGAACGGTCTTCCAGCAAAAGACATTGTCGCCCTCCCTTGTGTATTTTACTTCAAGCTTTGCAAGTATACTGTCGAGTCTTGCTTCTGTCTTGGGAGTCAGTCGGGTGACGTTCCACGCTGCTAACACCTTCCTATACAGCGCCTTGCGGCTTATGGGAGCCTCAGTATCTATGATCCTGCGGAATGCGGTCTGTATCCTCCTGTCGGTGGCAGCCGAGTTGAAATCCTCCTGTGAGCCCATCTGATTGAGGGAATAAGACTTATACTGCAGTCCTGCGCTCTGGGAGCTTTCGTCCTTCTGCTCATAGAGCTTTTCTATCTCCATGCGATGGTCTGCCGGTGCTGCACTGACGTTTTCGGGGACAGACGCCTCCTTGCAGCGTTCAAGCTCCTCCTTTATGGAGGCAAGCACCTTATTCTTGTCGTCAAGCCACTCCATTGTCCAAATATTCATAATCCGCCAGCCGAGGCCGCTTAGCACATCGGGCTGCACGATAAATCTGTCCGTAGCGGTAGAACCAATACTGCTGCTGCCGTCCAGCATGATGCCCAGCAGATACCTTTCTGGGTCGTCGGGAGACGCAACACCAAGGTCTATCCTGTATTCCGAACAGCCGATGTTGCACCTGACATAGTAGCCCATTTCCTCTATCTCGGAAGCGATGCGATTTACGAGAGAGTCTGCTGTCACCACCGCAGTGCCCGCCTTTGCCGCAAGAACGCTCCTGCCCCTCTGGGCGTATTCCAGGAATGCCTTTAGTCCGGCAACACCCTGTGCCCTTGTCCTTGAAAGATCGATCTGTTCGGGTCTGAGAGTAGAGTAGACTATCATTTCCTTTCGTGCCCTGGAGACAGCTACATTGAGCCTTCGCCAGCCTCCCTCACGGTTAAGGGGACCAAAGTTCATGGATACCCTGCCGTCCTTGTCTGGTCCGTAGCCCACGGAGAAGAGTATAACATCCCTCTCATCACCCTGGACGTTTTCCAGGTTTTTGATGAACACCGGCTCTGAGGACGCCCTGTCCTTTTCCTCCAGATCAGGGTTCTTCACAAAGGCCTCGGTGAGCATATCGTCAATGAGATTCTGCTGCACAGAGCTGAAGGTAACAACGCCTATGCTCTCATTCACACCGCTGGACAGCCTTCTTATGATCTCCTCCACCACGGCTGCTGCTTCGGCCTTGTTCTGCTTGCTGCGGCCCTTGTCATAGCTGCCCTCGATGGGTACAAACCTCACCGCAGAACGCTGATCGTTGGGCGACGGGAAGGTAAAGAGCTTGTTGTCGTAGTATTTCATGTTGCTGAAGGCTATGAGACTCTCATGCCTTGAACGGTAGTGCCATTTGAGGTACATCTGGGGCATGGAAATAGACAGGCAGTCGTCCAGCAGGCTCTCAAGATCCTCCAGCTCCATGCTGTCCTCATCAGACTTGGTGGTGCTGAAGAAATTAGTTGGCGGGAGCTGGTTGGGGTCGCCTACCACTATCACGTTGTCGCCCCTGGCTATGGTTCCCACTGCCTCACTGGTGGGAAGCTGTGACGCCTCGTCGAATATCACCAGGTCAAACTTCGGGAAGGAGGGGTCGATATACTGCGCAACGGATATCGGGCTCATAAGCATACAGGGACAGAGCTTCCTGAGCAGGTTTGGAATCTGATCAAAGAGCTTCCTTATGGACATCATCCTTCCGTTGCTCTTTATCGCCTTTTTGAGAATGCCTATCTCAGATGACGCCGCCCCTGAGGTGCTGACTGCCGGCACGTTAGCCGATAGCCTTGCCACAAGCTCGTTAATTGTCAGCATCCTGAATTTCTCGGTAAACTCTCTGTACTGCTCAATGGTGTCCTCAAAGCGTGAGCCTCTGAAGCCCTTGAGTACATCATCGCTTCTGAGGGTGCGGAGTATCAGCGCAAAGTTAAGATCCGCTTCAAAAGCCGATGAAAGCTCGCTGTCCTCCAAGGCACCCTTTTCCCAGGCTGCGGCTACGGAAACAAGTCCCAGGGCACAAAGCCTGCGCCTCTCCTCCTGAAGAGATGTCCATGCCTTTAAGGTGGAGGTGTTCTCGCTGTAGAGTCTGAGTCTTTCCCTGTAGTCGGCAATATAGTCCTTGCCGCTGTCATAGGGTGTGGAATAATCTATCCCATATTTCTTATTCAGCATATCCTGCACACGACACAGCTCCGAAAGCACTGCTCCGGCCTCCCTTGCCTCGCCGTTTTTGATAAGGTAGATTGCACATTCCCTGTATTTTGCCCTTCTTTTTGGGTCAGTCTTGTCTATGGCCTGCTTTGCGCCCAGTGAACGTGAGGCTGTCCTTCTGATGAAGCCCCAGTCGCTGCCAACTCCCTTGAAGGCAGCACCCGCCAGACGGGTCATTTCATCGCTGCACCCTGCAAGGCTCTGTCTGAGACCTGTAACGGTTCTTATCCTGTCATACTGAGCCGCAAGATTGTCCTTTGTAACGAAGTCGGGAGAATTTGAATAAGCCCTCAGCTCCTTGACAAGCTTGCTGACACCCATCGACTTTGACAGGAACCAGCCCGACTCCGATTGCCTCAACCTTCCTGACGCCTCGTTTACGTCATATTCAAGCACTGACGGGTCGTAATCCCTCAACAGTTCGGCATAAAGCCTGTTATATTCTTCACCTGAGGTGCAGACGCTCTCTATCCTGCCGACAAGCTCCTCGCCGTTGTCTGAGCTGACTACCGCAGGGAACACCTGCTTGCCCTCTTCCCCCGAAAGGGCATGGGATATGTCACAAAGCTCCGCCATTACCATTCTTGAGCGCTCCGCAAAGCCTATGGTTCCGGCAAGAGTTTCCATCGCCTTGTGTCCCCTGTCCGTCACTTCAATGGCAGAACGCAGATCATTTTCAAGATCATCTCTCAGCTCCAGTGAGTATTCAGCAAGGCCGCAGCCCTTCCAGGGGCTTTGAGGATAGGGTCCGGTTTCCTTTGCGCAAAGAGCAAACCTTCTCACCGCCTCCCTGCAGGGCTCACCCTGCTCCTCCTTAAAGCTGTCGGTAAAGCTTCTGTCCAGGCTGACTATGCCCTTAAACTCCGCATTATCCTCAAATCTCTCTATCGCCTCATAGACAGAGCAGCCGTAATCACGTTTTTTGTGCAGCGCACTGATGGTATCATTAAAGCTTGTGCGCAGAGCATAAAGCTTTTCGGCGGCTGCCCTGTGTTCCTCCGGGGGCTTTATCCTGCCCACCTCAAGAGCCTTATTGAGCTGTGAGAGCACCACCGACTTGTTGGTCTTGTTGGAGTGCAGCTCAAGACAGAAGGGGTCCAGTCCGATAGCAGCAAGTCTCCTCTGAACAACGCTGAGGGCTGCCATTTTTTCTGCGGCAAACAGCACGGTCTTGCCCTTGTAGAGGGCGTTTGCGATCATATTTGTGATGGTCTGCGATTTTCCTGTGCCCGGCGGTCCGTGAAGAACAAAGCTCCTGCCGTCAGATGCCGCAGCCACAGCGACAAGCTGTGAGGAATCCGCACTGAGTGGTACCGCAAGCTGCGCCGGTCTGAACACCGACTCCACATTTGAAGCGTCAAAGCTCAGCTCCTCTGTCTTCCAGTTCATTTTGCCCTCCATCAGGGAGGATACCACCTTGTTTTGCCTTAGCTCCTCGGCACGGTTCTTGATATCGTTCCACATGACAAACTGACCGAAGGAGAACAGTCCGATAAACGCCATGTCCACAAGGTTCCAGCGGCTCTTGCTCATAATCGCCTGCCTTACCGTGTGGAAAATAAGGGGCAGGTCGATGCCGTGCTCGTCCTCAGGAAGAGTTTCAAGGCCGTTGATCTTTATTGAGAAAATCTGCCTGAGATATTCAAGCAGGGTAGTGTTTATCCTTGCTTCCTCCTGCCTGCTGCGGATGACATAACCGCCGCTTCTCAGGTTCCTGACTATATCTATAGGTACCAGCACCACAGGCGCATACCTTGGCTTCTCCGAGATATCGCTCTCAAACCACCTGAGGAAGCCCAGTGCAAGGTACATTGTGTTGGTACCGTTTTCCTCCATGCTCACCTTTGCAGAGCGATACATATTCTTCAGCTGCAGTGCAAGCTCCTCCGCCGGAAGATATGTCCTTATACGGTCGTTTTTCATCTCCTGGGCGGCAATGCTCTCTATCAGCTCCTTGTCAGTCTCCCCCTCGTGCATCTTCACCCCGTGCATCTTCATTGTCCACTCTGAGGGTATCTCCATCACACGGAGAGTTTTTCCGCCGGCAAGTGCGTCCTCCAGCACGCCTAACTCTGAAACCATCAGCTGCAGCGAGCTTCTTCCCGGTCTGAAATTAAGCAGCGAGTTCCTGAGACTGAAATCCAGCAGCTTCCTCTCCCAGACCTTCTGTTTTGTAAGCTCCTCCTCGTTTGCCGAGCTGAGATCCTCCATTCTGCGCAGCTCCAGGCTCTTGGGTGCTTTGACCCTCAGCTTTTCAAACTCCGCACTGCCCGAGGAAAGATATTCGTTAGTATCCTCAAGTCTCAGCGGAATAGGTCTTATGCCGCTGCCCCTGCTGCGCTGCACGTCTACCACGCCCTCAAACTCCGCAGGCTCCTCTATCCGTGCCCTGCCGTGCTCAAGAGCTGTGTCAAATTCCACGTTCCTGCCGGCCGTGAAGTCCGTACACTCCACAAAAAGCAGCTCCTCGCTGCCCCTGACAAGTCTTTTTTCAAACGCAGAAATATCATCCACCATGCAGTCAGCAAATGTCTCCTCACTCAGCCTGCATCCGCCATAGGCATGCCCCCTGTTGAAGCCAATCAGCGGATAAAGCCCTACAGCTTCAAGACAGGATGCATAAAGCAGTGAAAGATCCAGGCAGGTGCCCTGCTTCTGTCCGATGACCACATGGGGCAGTCTTATCCTCTGTCCTGAGCCCTCATAGCTTGCGGGCGGGTTGCCATAGGCTATCCCCAGAGATCTCAGAGCCGCATATATTGCCGCCATCTGGAGCTTGACATTGTCGGGATTCTGAGTCTGATAGCCGGTAAAGGCAGGTGAGCCTGTCCAGGTCTTCAGGAACTCCCCACCTTTGGTGACCACCTCAGCCACTCTCGGGTGGTTAGGTGTGACAAAGGCGGATATCAGCTCAGGCATCATCCTCAGGCCGCTCCACTGGTCGTATGCCAGCACCTCTATGTCGGTGTGATAATCGTAAAGGCATTCCTCGCCCTGCAGTACCTGGATGGTGATATTGCCAACGATCTTTTCTGTAAGCGTAAAAAGGAACCTTGTGGAAAGCAGTATTTTCACCGGCTCTATCTCCACAGACGCATTGGGAGCAATGGCCGGGATGTTGTATGTATATTCCTGGGCAAACTCCGGCTCAAAGCTTATCCTGAGCCTGAGCTCTCTGAGAGTCTCCTCAGAATCATTGCGCACCGTCACCGATCTTATCATCGGGACATAGTTTTGCTGCATTGCAAAATTTACCGTTGCATTTATCTGACCGGAAACACTGATCTTGTTTTCCATGTCCTCCCTCCTCCGGAGCAATATTTATGGAATAAATCAACATATCACTCTAATTTTATAACACTGTACCATTCGTGTCAAGGCAATAAAGCGAAAAGCCCCGCCAAAGAGTGCCAAACCGCAATTCTTAGCGACTTATTCCCACAAAAATGCAGCTTACCCCTGCCCGATTGACGGAAAATAAACTGGGTGATATATTATACACATGAGATGAAACAAATCAAACCTTCCCACTGGAGGAAACAAGAATGAAAAAACTCTTTGACAAAAGTGAGATTGCCTTTGCAATCATGCTGATCGTGGTCTATGTCGTTGGTGAGAGTCTTATGCAGAGAGTGTCAGCGACGGTCGGTGTGACATTTCTTGCAGAGGTCATTTTTAATACTGTGATGGCTGTGATAATCCTGATCTTCGCAAGGAAATCCGGTCTTATGAAGCATCTTGGTCTGTGCAAGCCCGCCACCTCCGCCGGAAAGGCTCTTTTCTACATTCCCCTGCTGCTGCTTGGCACACAGTGTGTTTTCCTTGGTATCAACACCGAGATCTCAGCCCTTGATCTTACCTTGCGCACCCTGATGATGTTTGGCGTAGGCTTCCTTGAAGAAATCATATTCCGTGGTTTCCTTTTCAGGGGCATCGAAAAGACCACTACCGTCAAGGAAGCTGTCATTATCTCATCCATCACCTTCGGCGTTGGTCACATAGTAAATCTTTTCAACGGCTATGACATCACCCAGAGCATCATCCAGATCGTCTGTGCCGTATCCCTGGGCTTTATGCTCATGCTTATCAGGGTACGCACCGGCAGTCTGATAGTCTGCATTATCTTCCACGGTGTATTCAATTCCATGTCTGCACTTTGTAGCCACAAGATACTCGTTGACGCAGTGGGCAGCAAGTTAACTGCCGACTTCATCCTGGCTGTATCCTATATCATAATCTCCCTCGCCTACACGATCTATCTTTTCAAGGCTCTTCCCAAAAGGGAATTGACCGACTAATCGGGCTGCAAATATATACCACTCCGGGCTTATTCCAAAAAAGGGATAAGTCCCTCTCTTTTTTTCAAAGAATATAGATTAATCTCAGAATATGTGGTATAATGATATGGAGTTTATCTGAAACGAAAGGAGGTAAGAACTGAATGAAAAAAATCGACTCAAAACATATAATAAGAATAATAGTCTGGTTTCTGTTTATTGGGATAGGTCTGACCGGGCTGTGCATAGGCGTAAAGCTTATTATGGATATGAAGGCACTGCAGCAAAGCAGTTCAAAGATAGAGTATCTTGAAAAGTGGACAGTCACCGGCGAGACCGGTGAAAGCTTTGAGACCGGAAGGACCTACAGCAACCAGAGAGCATATACTGAGGATTTTTCCATAGTTTCTGAGATGCCAAAGGAGATAGCTCCCGGAGATTATCTCTGCTTCAAAAACAGGTCAAACTGTACAGTCTTTATAGGCGGTGCATTGCGATATGATTTTGACAGGATCAGGGATACCCATGTTCCCGGAGGATCGCTCAAGGAGTTTTATGTCACGATCCCTCTCAATAAATCAGACTCAGGCTGCAAGGTGGAGATCATCAGGGGCAGCACCGACTGGAACCCGGTGATCGTGCCGGAAACCTTCGTGACCACCTCAGAGGGACTGTACAGTTATATTTCTGACAACTACGGGCTGTCATTCATATTGACCGTGGTGCTGTTTATTTCTTCTCTCCTCGTCATAATCGTTGGTATCGTCACAAGCATCTGGAATAAAAAGACCGTTAAGATGCTGTATGCGGCTCTCGGAATACTTGATGTCGCCTGCTGGCTGCTGTCAGTCTCACAGGTTACGCCGTTCCTGACTCATATATACTATGCAGACGGCATATTGGGTTTTTTGTTTACATTGGCAATGCCCTTCGGTCTGCTGGTTTACACAAACCTGATACAAAACAGGCGTCACAACACCTGCCATACGCTGCTGTTCCTGCTGTCATTATTCAATTTTGTGCTGTGGACTGCCCTGCATTTTTCCGGAATACAAACCTTCCAGCAATCTCTGGTATATATTAATTCAGTGCTCGGACTCGTAGTAGCATCTGTCGTGGTCACAATACTCATCGACCTGAAAAACCGCCACATAAAGGAATATCCCTTTGCAACAGCAGGAATAATCATTTTTCTGTCCACCTCGGCATGGGAGATAACTTTGCTTATCTTCTTCCAGACAAAAAGCAACGAGCTGCCGATACTCATAGGACTGTTGTGTCTGCTGGCCCTTGCGGTAGTACAGCAGGTGGACGACAACAAAAAGTCACGGTTATTGCTTAAGGAAGAGGTGCGCAGAAAGGAGCATGGAAACGAACAGATGCTCATTCATATAGTGCAGACCCTTGCCGGAACAATAGATGCCAAGGACACCTACACCAACGGACATTCAAGCCGTGTGGCGGATTATTCAAGAGAAATCGCAAGGCGCTGCGGGATGACCGAAGCCCAGATAAACGACATTTACATGATGGCATTGCTCCATGACATAGGCAAGATCGGAGTCCCTGATACCCTGATAAACAAGACCTCAAGGCTCTCGGATGAGGAGATGGCAATAGTAAAGAAGCATCCTGAGATCGGTGCAAAGATAATCAAGAACATTGAGGAAAAGCCTGAGCTTGAGGTGGGTGTGCGCTGGCACCATGAAAGATTTGACGGCAAGGGCTATCCTGACGGACTCAAGGGTGAGGAAATACCCGAAATGGCAAGGATTATCGCAGTTGCCGACGCCTATGATGCGATGACAAGCTACCGCAGCTACCGTGACCCGATGCCCCAGGATAAGGTGCGCAGTGAGATCGAAAAAGGCTCCGGCACACAGTTCGACGCGCGGTTCGCCAAGGTAATGCTGGAGATAATCTCAGAGGACAAGGACTAAAACCTGCGGGAGAAGCACTGATCGGGTGAGCATACCGGTAAGCCCTTCACAAAAAAACAAACGCCATTTTTACGGGACTGAACACAAGCTTGTTCAGTCCCATTTTTTCGGGCTCCGCTCAAAAAACACTAATTTTTTTCTTTAACCCCTTGAAAAAAGAAAAAAAAACTTGTATAATGACTATAGAACAGACGTCAGTTCAATTATCGTTTTTTGGAGGTATCATTTAATTATGAGCTACAGAGTACAGTTTACAATTTCGGATCAGGAGTATCAGGAGCTTTGTCAGGAAGCAGAAAGATTAAATTATCCCAACGTGGCGGAGCTTTGCAAGTCAAGGGCTCTTAGCGGCAAGAAGAGCTATGCCGATCTTTATCGGGAAATAATCGAGAAGATTGATAAATTGCCCGCCGGAGAGACCTTCAGGATAAGAAATCTTATCGAAAACCCGCCCACTCTGCTCGGACGCTGGATCGCTGACAACGTCAGAAACGGCACTATCAAAGGAGTGAAACGGGTAGAAGCCTCGGCAGCCGACGCTGATCTTTATCAGAAAATATAATACATCTGCGATAACTGCGACAATATCCCTGATATGGCAAAAAACCTCCTGCGGCGGTAAACCACAGGAGGTTTTGTTATTTTATCATCGGGATGTCAAAGCGCTATCACCCAAAGAGATAGCTGAATTGTTCTACAAGAGCTGCAATGGTATCCATTGTTGTAAGGCCTTTACCAATAGAAACCTTGATCCATGCAGCGTTGAAGGCATCGAACACTTCTTCTGAAACGAGATCCTTCAGATCATCATATTCAAAAAGACCGTATGTTTCAATATCAGCCTGCATCTTTTCCTGATCATAGGTCAATGAGTCGGTGTTGACCTCAAAAATGTTGACAAGAGCGTCAGGACAGCCTATCATAGCCGCCGTGGAAAGAATATCCTCAGTGAAGCAGCATATCTGCTTGACGGTGACAGGGCTGTAAACCTCAGTCTCCTTGATCTCTATACTTACATCGTTAAGGGTCACAACCTGCCATGTGTTGTTATCTATGCTTCCGCGCTTGACAAATTTGTGTCCTATGTAGTCTTCGGTCGTGTTTGTGCTGATAAAGACATATTTTCCGAGATCAAGATCGAAGAAGCCGTGCTCGCCGACCACCTGGACATCTGTTCCGTCAGAGAAATAAGTATGAATGACAGCGCATACCTGTGATGACTGCTTCTCAACGTATAACGTCTTTGATGCTTTGTAAGTGCCTGTTTCCATATCCCATACAAGAAGAAGATCGTCAGCGGTAATGTCTTCAACATGCTTGCTTGTTCCGTCTGCAAGTGTTATATTTGTTCCTTTAGCAACACATGTGAAAGAATTGGAAGAAACAGCATTCACTGTGACATCTCCGACAGGCATCTTGAAGTAGTAGGTGCTGGGGTCTGTGCTTGTGGTACTTCTGGTGCATGCCTCATCAGAATAACGGGTTACCG
>CACXMR010000048.1 GCA_902768825.1 uncultured Ruminococcus sp. | reverse complement strand
GGAAGATAGTTACAACCGCGATCAGGGTAGTTTTGGTTCGTACACAAAGCGGAACGCAGTGCAGCGCACCCCGCGAACAGGGGTCCAGCGTCACGCTGGGAGTGCTTGAAAAAACGGCACTGAAAAAGATGCAGCTTTTTCAAAGACTCCACAATCTAAACCGCCCCGAAACCGCCCGCCGTCGGAGAAATTCAGGCAGCGAACCGGATCCGGGGAAACGGTCAAAATTCAGATTATGTAGCTTTAATAACTAAACGGGTAGCCGGTCAGGGCTTTTCCACCTCATCCCAGCCAAACTGCTCACCGCAGAGAGGCAACAGGCTGAGCTTGGAGCTGCCGATCTCGATAACGTCTCCTGAGTTGAGGGGAACCGTTCCGAGAACCACCTGATCGTTGACATAGCAAAGCTCATGGGAATCTCCGGGCTGGGCAAAAAACGCTCTCTGGCGGGGATCATAGACGATCACGGCCTGCCTGCCAAAGGAGATCATGCCGTCATCAGGCAAAACAACGTCCATGTCAGGGCTGCAGCCCACAAAATTTCTGTTTTCACGGACAACATAGGTCTTGCCCTTTACAGGTCCGCCGACACCCACAAGCCAGCCTGCCGGAGGTGTCATAGCCTTGGCGGGTACAGGCGGTGGCGGTGGCGGAACAGGTGGGGCAGCAGGCGCAGGAACCGGATATACACCCTGAGGCTGCTGGTAATAGCCATTCTGCTGAGGCATAATAGGCGGTGCCTGATGCATCGGGGGAACCGGCTGCATAGGCGGCATTACGGGAGGTGCAGGCTGAACAGGAGCTTGGACTGCAACGGCAGCAGGAAGACCACAATAGGGACAAAAGCGAAACTTTGATACATCAAACCAGTGACCACCGGTGCACTGTACTTTGTTAGCCATAGCAATTCTCCTTTACATCTTTTTGAGCTTGAACTGATTCTCGCCGCTGCCAAGGGACAGAACGGTGCCTGCCTGGAACTGCATCTCCTGATCCTTTATGAGTCTCTGTCCGTTTACGAAAGTACCGTTTGAGGACATATCAATTACCTTGAAGCTGTCAGTGTAGGGGTCATACTTTACAGAGCAGTGTGTACGGCTGATGTCCTTCTTTTCGGAAGAGATAACTATATTGCAGCTCTGGGGATCTCTGCCGATGATGATCTTCTCACCGGGCTTGAGGCTGATGGATGCGCCCTTGTAATCGCCGCTGAGACCTTCAATAGCTCCGAGCTGTGCAACAGTGGGCTGATCGTCCTGAGCCTGACGGAAGGGAGCCGGAGCAGGAACAGGCTGCGGGGGCTGATAAGCCTGAGGAGCGGGCTGTACGGGCTGCGGGGGCTGATATGCCTGGGGAGCGGGCTGCTGAGACTGCACAGGATATACAGGATTTACAGCCTGCGGAACGGGCTGGGGAGGATTATAGGGGTTGCCAGTGTTAGCGTTGGGATCAACATAGGGTGTGTTGGGATTGTAGGGATTAGTCTGAGCGGGTACCCTTGTATAGGCTGCCTTGTCGCTGACACCGATGAAGCAGAAGATCAGAGCAACAAAAGCAAAGGATGCCATGAGGATCGGGCCGATGCCGACAGCAAGGGTATTGCCTGCGCCCACCTTCTGAGCTGAACCGATGAATACGAAGGTCCAGACCAGCATGAAGGCTGCGATAAGGAAGTTAAAGATACCAAAAACAAGAGCGAGCACTCTGCCGCCGTGGGTAATGCTGAGAGCCTTGCCGAGCACTATCATCAGTGCGCAGAAGATAAGGCCAAAGAATGCTATTGTAGCACCAAGCACGAGAATAAACGATGCGATATAGTAGAACTGATAGTCGCCGGGAGCCTCGCTGAGTCTGGGTGACACATTTGCCCAGATGTTTTCCATGAAGGCTTTGCCGTTGTCACCCAGCACTGACATCTCAAACATATTGGGAGATTTGGACACGCCGGGTGTTGATGTGACCGGCAGAAGAACCATGCAGGCCGCTGCTATGGAGAAGAGTATTGCGCCGATCATTCCGACAATGGCTGCGACGCTGAGCCTTTTCTTTTGTGGAGTATAAGTTCCATTCATAATGTTCCGCCTCCTGAGCGTTAATATTATTTATTTTCTCACCGAATGGGGCTTTCTGTCCCTTACGGTGCGAAATACTGTGATTATGCGGACGTTCAGCCCTGGGAGTCAAGGTCCTCCCATGCAAAGGTCTCTGAGCAAAGTGGGAAGAAAAGGAGCATGGTGCCGCCTACGGTTATCCTGTCATAGGGTGAAAGGTTAATGCTGTTGAGCACCATCTCACCGTTGACATAGATAAGCCCGTTGGATTCACCTGCCTGAGCGATGAATACCCTGGCCTTGGGATCGTAAATTACAGAGGCATGGCGGGTGAAGGACACCGATGTATCCTCATCAAGCATGATATCCATATCAGGCGCACGACCTATAAAGTTTCTGCCTGCCTTCAGGTCAAAGGTCCTGCCGTAGTATCTGCCGTTTAGTCCCACGAGCCAACCCACTGTGGGCTTGTCTTCCGGTGCGGGCTGTTCCATAACCTGGGGCTGCTCCGGCAATGGCTGGGGCATCGGGGGCTGATAGCCGTATCCTCCCGGATATCCCCCAAAGGGCGGTGCCGGCTGATATGCCGCCTGCTGATACATCTCCATGGGCTGACCATAGACCGGCTGCTGAACGCCCATGACCTGCTGCTCCTGCTGCATAGCCTCATCAGCTGCCGCCACTTCCTCAGGAGTGGGCTGCTCTGTCTTGTCCGGCTCTGCCTGCCTGTCGTCTGCTATGGCATCGGCCACAAGAGCCGCAATATCCTCGATTACTATGGGAGCTTCCTCCGGCTTCTGTTCGGGGACAGTCTCGGCCTGAGGCTGCACTACCGGATCAGTCGCACTCTCGTCAAAGCTCGCTGAGGATACGGCTGAGACCGGGATAGTCCTGTCATCATCCTCGTCGGCCGGGTCAAGAGCTGCGGGCGCTTCGTTTACCGCCGGCTTCGGGGGCTGAGGCTCAACGGCAACAGACTCAGGAGCCTTCTGCTGAGACGGCTCAGGTGTGGGTGCGCTCTGTCTCTTGTAGAATGCAAGAGGTATCGTTGCATCATCGTCATCATCAGCAGAAAATGCAGGCTGCATGGGCTGAGGTGCCGGCTGGGGCGCACTCTGCTGCACCGGCTGGGAAAAAGCCTGCTTAGGAGTCTCGTTCTCAGGCGCACTGCTTTCCGGAGTATCCTTTGCGCCGCAGTAGGGACACTGTGAAAATCTTCCGCCATCATAATAGTGATTGTTGACACATTTTTTTACCATGGCTTATGCTCCTCTTCTGATAAATTATAAGGAATTTCGCAATAATTATACCAAATAACTGCCATATTGTCAAAACACTGAGCGCTCTCATCAATAATTATAGTCCGGGATGTAGTTGTTCAGGTCATTATAATCATTGTATGGGACTGAGCTGCTGCTTTCCTCGGTCTTGTCGTCAAGCTTTATCTCCGCCTTGCACTTATATGTCCACTTGCTGTCCCAGGAATAGGGGACTCTCCTTCTGCCCTTCAGGAAGATGGTCTGGTCCGGACCAAAGCCCTCAAAGGCATGGAACCTGACCTCTGCCACGCTTGACGGGATCTCGATTACCTCAAGACCGCTGCACTTATAGAACGCATGAGCGAATATCTCAGTGACCGTATCGGGAATGCTGAAGGTAGCGTCACCGTTTCTTGCCGCAGGATAGGTAACAAGGCCCTTAAACTCCTTTGTATAGAGGACACCGTCATTTGCACTGAAGGTCTCGCTGCCGCTCTCAACACTGAGATAGGTAAGCTTCAGGCAGCCCGCAAAGGCCCAGTTCATTACCTCCTTGACCGTGTAGGGCAGGATAAAGCTTCCGTATCTTGCGCAGGGATAAGCCTCAAGAACGGTCTTGTCCTTGTTGTAAAGCACCCCGTCCACAGAGGTATAGTAGTTGTTGTCAGGGTCTACATCAATGGAAGTAAGCCTGTCGCTGTCATTGAAGGCCCATTCTCCGATCTTTGTCACACTTCTGGGGATGTGTACACTGGTAATGGTGTCGCAGTCACGGAAGGCATATCTGCCTATCTCCGAAACGCCCTCCTTGAGGTAGATCTCCGTTACCTTCTTGTTTTTCCAGATAACGCTGTTTTTGTCTGTATCAGGAAGTCCGCCGTTGCCCTCGATGATGGTCACGCCGTTGCTGTAAACGGTATAGGTCAGACCGCCTACCTCTCCGGTCTCGCTTACGGTCGCACCCTTGATGGCATTATCCGCCCCCAGCTGGAGGGAATATTCATCCATCATAGCCTTGAGCTCGCCGTTGCCGGTTCTCTCATAGCCTCTCCTGAGTGCCCTGACAGCCTCAGTATCGTTGCCGACAGCCTTATAAGCCTCTGCCAGCTTCTTGTAGGCGTCAACATTGTTCGGATCTATCTCTATAGCCTTTTCAAAGGCAATGATAGCCTCGTCATAATCCTCGTCAGACATATACTTCTCGCCCAGTGAAATCTGCTCTCTTACCGCCTCGGAATTTTTGCTTCCTGCCACCACAAGGATTATGGTCAGCACCGCACCTATTATCACCGCACAAAGAACTATCATAAGAGCTATCAGCTTTCCCTTGGAGCTTTTCTTTCCGGCAGCCTTTTCTCTCAGCTGACCCTCATTCTGAAAAGCCATATACTGCTGCACCGCAGGAGTGGGAGCAGCGTCCTTGACATACACAGTCCCGCACTTGGGGCAAACGCCGAAGCTTTCATCAAAAACATTATTGCATTTACTACAGCTTACCATGATCGTTTCTCCTCAACATAAATTATCTATTCAACCCTCGTCAGGTCAACTGAGGGAGGTAATAAGTCCCTTTACCTTCACTCCTTCTGATACAGCAAAGGACAAAACAGACTCCGGCGGCTTGGGCGGGGTCTTTTTAACACCGAGGGCTATCTCTCCGCAGTGATAGAGCTTCCTCAGAACGTAATCCGAGGTTATCTCGATACCGCTGGGATCAAAGGCTGCGGTGATACATTCCAGAGCGTCAGGAGGCAGCGAAAGCTCGTTTGCCTTGGAAAACGCTCCGGCGATAAATTCTGTAGGAACCGGCGTCCTGCTGCCATACATCACTCCCACCAACAGCCTGAGAAAATCCTTGACATCGTCTGCTGCAAACTTATCTCCCGCCGAGCCCGAAGCATCGCAGAGCACCATGGTCTTGTCCTTTCTGCGCACCGCCTCGGCGCATACACAGCCATGCACGAGACGTTCATCATGCATAAGCTTCAGTGTAACTATCACCGGCAGCAGCAGAGACTTTGCACCCTCAAAATCCATCCTGCCGGTTTTTGCGATCTCCTGTGAAAGAGTGCTCTCAGAAACATATTCGCACACCGCATAGGCGCCCTGTCCGCAGGTCCTGCAGGTATAGACTGTGGGAAAGGACACCATTCCCATCACTGCCAGCCTCTTATATGTATCCAGAAACCTTCCCCTGCGGCTGAAACGCTCATAGCCTTCATCGATGTCGCTGTATACTCTCAGCAGCACCCGTCTGTTCATTATTTTATCATAGGCACTATAGGAGGTGAACATCCCATCTGTCAGATAGGCAGCTCCCACGTGATATCTGCTCTCAAAAAGAGTATCAGGCTCCAGCTGCCCGTCCTCAGGGCGATAGGAGCTTATCCTGAAGCCGCAAAGAGGACATTTTTCCTCACTGCCTGCAGGAATGGGGCGCATACAGGATATACATAATTTTTCGGGTTCAACGTTCATCTTATCAGCTCCCGACCTCATGTTA
The DNA here is from genome assembly GCA_902768825.1 of uncultured Ruminococcus sp. Lineage (GTDB taxonomy): Bacteria > Bacillota > Clostridia > Oscillospirales > Acutalibacteraceae > UBA1213. The sequence goes on along the minus strand of CACXMR010000048.1, from coordinate 10,605 downwards.
TTGTCTGCTCAGGAATATTGCAGGATGACTGCCGTTGTATTGTCCTGACTCCGCTGGGAATATCTCAGAGCCGCATCCGTAAGCTCATCGGCAGCCCTCTGCATATCAAAATAATTATCCGATATTACCGCAAGTATCATCTGCTCCGAGAGAGACTTGTAAAGTCCGTCACTGCAAATGAGCACTATATCTCCCTGCATAAGCTTTATGGGGGCTTCGTTCTCATCCATAAGCGAGACATTGCCTATCCCAAGGAAGCTGATGAGAGCCTCGGCCTTGTGTTCCTCGCCCCTGTACTGCTCCAGGGTTATTTCGCCCTTCATATACATATCGTTGAGCATCATCCGATAGTTATGCTCCCGGACAATGCACTGTATCGTATTGTTCCTGATGACGTATATCTTGCTGTCACCCACGGATATCCAATCCATGGTGCCCTTTTCCGTATCAGAATAAACCGCCGCAATAGTGGTGCCTGCCCCAAGGGGTCTGCCGTTATCATCACAAAGCTTTGCCACCATGGTGTCTATCCTGATGACCTCGTTCCTCAGGAATTTTCTTATATCCGCAATAGAGCCGCTGATATAATCCTCCACAAGAGTCCTCACAGCAAGGGCACTTGCCCTTTCACCGCCCTCAAGGCCGCCCATGCCGTCGCACACGACAGCCAGCACTCCCTCAGGGGTATCGATGCAGGCATAGGAATCCTGCTGGTATTTTCTTGTTCCCACAATGCTCGAAGCAAAAAACCTCATTGCGGGATCATACTTTCGGGTCGGAATGTTGCGCTCGTTTTCGGGACACATAAGCTATTCCCCCAATATCAGTCTGTATTTTGTGTTGGCAAGTATAATAAGATCCTGCTTACCTACGAAATACTTTACTCCCTTTTCCATCTTCACATAATTTATGTACGTCCCGTTTGTTGAGCAGTCCTCAATGCAGAACTGCTTTTTCTTGCTGTCAAACCTGAGCTTGCAATGGAGCTTGCTCACGTTGTCGCAGTTCGGGAAAACTATATCGCACTTGTTTGATCTGCCCACCGTCATTTCACGGTTTTCCATCACACAGACACGATCCTGTACAGCGCCGTCAATGCTCACAGAGACATACACGTGATCCTCGTCATAGCCTCTTGTTTTTATCACTGCCTCAAGGCTGTCCAGAAACTCGCCTATGGTGCGGGTCCTCTCCGAGGGCCTCAGCTTCAGCGCATTGTCAACGATATCGGATATCTCCTGTCCCACCGAGGGTCTTACGACCGACAGCGGCTCATAAACGGCGCCTGTCAGCCTGTCCGTAGCTCTCGGTATCACCTTTCCTGTCAGCATGAAATAATATGTGCTGGCAAGGGCATAGAGATCAGTAAATGGCCCCTGCATATCAGTGCTGGAATATTGCTCAATGGGGGCAAAGCCGTGCTTCAGGGTAATGGTATAGTTGCTGTTGCTCATAAAGAAATTCTTAGCACTGCCAAAATCTATGACCACGACTCTCCCCGACTGGAGTATCATTATATTTTCAGGGCTGATATCCCTGTGGAGATAGCCCTTTTCCTTGTGGATCAGATCAAGGGTGCGCCCGGCCTTTATTATGATCTGGCTTGCCACCTTCAGATCAAGCCCGTTTTCCGGCACAAGCCTTTTCAGGGGCACCCCGTCAAGATACTCCATGACATAGTAGGCAGTGCCGTTTTCCTCAAAGCAGTCAGTGACCTTCACCACTCCCGAAATGTTGTTCATCTCGCTGATGATGCCCGCTTCCTCAACAAACCTGCCGATCCCGTGTCTGAACTCCTCGATCCGGTTTTGCCTCGTGTATTGTATTGACATTCCGTCCTGCCCCCGGATCACCAGTCCCATAGGGAAATACTCCTTGACGCAGACCCTCTGATCCTTCAGTTTGTCATAGGCCACATAGGTAATGCCATAGCCGCCGGCACCCAGCGACCTTCCTATCATATACCTGCCCTTCAAAAGGCAGAATAATTTCAGATCCTCTATACACTTTTCTTCCTTCATTTCGTAGTGACACGCAGTACACGTCTTACCATCGAAAGAATGAGAAAAACAATTAGGACACAGCATCTTTCTCACACACCTCTGTATTTCACATAAGCTTCATAACAGCTCAGAATCTGACGACTATAGCAGAGTAGTTATCGGTCTCACCTGCGTCCCCGTCCTGCTTGACGATCATCTCCATAGCAGAGAGCCACCTTGCCGCAGTATCCGTCTCCCACAGACACTGAGCCATCATTTCCTCATGTATACGTCCCCAGAATCCATCAGTGCACATCAGGACAGACATACCGCTGCCCATATACATATATTCTGACAGCTCATATCCGTCCCTCTCTCCCCAGGGTTCGCCAATACATCTGAGTAGCTTTGACCTGTCGGGATGGTTCCTGATATCCTCCCGGCTTATCTCTCCGGCGTCCGCCAGAGCCGCCGCAACGCTATGATCATGAGAGACCATCTCAAGCCTGCTGTCACGAAAAATGTATATTCTTGTATCTCCTATGGTGCCAAAGCGCATCCTGCCGCCCTCAAGGGTCACCACAGAAAGAGTTGTTTTCATAGTATTTCTGACACGTCGGGTCTTTTGTTCATAGAGCACCCGCTTTTGTGCAGACTCAAATATCATTTCAAGCACGTTGTTTCTGTCAGAAAAGGCACTAAACACATCCTCTGCACTGCGCACGGCAATTGCCGCAGCCTCGCCTCCCCTGCCGGGGCCCCCGAGACCGTCTGCCAGAGCAAAGCAAAACCTCTCCTCGCCCAGGTCAGTAATGCCAATTCTGTCCTCGTTCAGTTCTCTCTGCCCAATGGATGTAAGACTTGCATAATCGAGCATTATCCATCTCTCCGTTCCGAATTACAGCAGCCCATAACGGATGAACCCCATTGTGCCATGTGTAATTATACTCTGACTGTATATAAATATACATTTTAATTATAGTTAATTTTCAACAGAATGTCAACATTGGAATACTATATTTGCCCCCTGAGCACTACAATCTGAACAAGAAAAACGGGGCCGGTTGCGCAGACCGACCCCTGACAGCAAGCTTTGTTAAAGCCTACTTATCTCTTTTTTCTTTTTTTGCTGCCTGCAGCTCTTGCGCCGTTCTGAGCAGCTGCCTTTACGGGAGCCGCAGCCTCAGGAGCCTCTTCCTCCTCGGTCTTTGTGCCTGACGCAAGGAACTTATAGCAAAGAGCAGCCAACACGCCGCCTACAAGCGGAGCGACTATGAAGATCCACACATTTGCAAAAGCATCGCCGCCGGCAAAGATTGCAGGTCCGAAGCTTCTTGCGGGGTTGACGGATGTGCCTGTAAAGTGAATGCCGAAGATGTGCACAAGTGTCAGGGTAAGGCCAATAACGATACCTGCAACGGCGCCGTTCTGAACCTTTGATGTAACACCAAGAATAGCCAGCACAAAAACAAATGTGAGAATGATCTCAATAAGAAGTGTAGCCCAGATATTGTTGTCATATACTCCGTTTGTGCCCAGACCGCTTTCCGGGAAAAGACCCTTGAGCACTGCGCCGCCGATGATAGCGCCTACAAACTGTGACGCAACATAAGCGCAAAACTCGCTGCCCTTCATCTTACCGCTGATGAAAACGCCGATAGACACAGCAGGATTGATGTGGCACCCGGAAATATTTCCAATTGAGTAAGCCATAGCAACGATGACAAGGCCAAAGGCAAGAGCTGTCATAAAGTAAGCTCCGTTAGCCTGTGCCCCGTTGCAGCCCACTGCCACAGCAGTTCCGCAGCCAAAAAGGACAAGCACAAAGGTTCCGAGACACTCTGCAAGACATTTTTTGAACAATTGCATATAATTTCCCCCTTGATACTCCGCTTATGCGGGCATTTTATGTTATGTATATTATAAAGGATTTCTTTCCAGGATTCAACTACAATTTTGTTTATAAACAATAAAAAAATTGTAATCTTTTGATAATTCCGGATCACCTATATTTGTGCGGCTATTTTCACGCTTTCCCGGAGTGCTCTGTTCTCTGCCCCGGCGGGCAGGGACTTTAGGTCTCGCCTGTCCGTTCAGAGGTAATTATTTCCTGATTTCTTCCGGCGTCAGTCGGGAAAAACTATATTTCAGAGGGCTGTGTCTCATCTGCCCGCCCGGTAGGGAAAATTATTGCCTGATTCCACCCGGAATCAGGCTGGATCATTGAAATGTCAGAGGGCTGCGCCCTCCGAACCACCCGGAGCGTTTCGCTCTCTGCGGAGAGCGAGCAGGGGCTTTGCCCCATGCACCCCACAGCCTTTGAAAAGGCTGGCGAAACATTTGTGTTGTCATTTTTGGGAACATCTGAGAACCGCGAGCAGCCAACTGAGAAATCAATTCTTCTGCCCCCGCGAACAAGGGAGCGCAGCTTGCCGCCAGCGTGACGCTGGACCCCTGTTTGCGGGGTGCGCTGCACTGCGTTCCGCTTTGTGTACGAACCAAAACTACCCTGATCGCGGTTGTAACTATCTTCCCGCAGAAGCTGAAATTTATTGTCAGAGAAACTTTCATTGCGAAATCGGGAGCGGCAGCTTGCCGCCAGCTTGCCGCCAGCTTGCCGCTGAAAAGGATCAGATCGTGTCCCAGAAGCCCTCAAGCGTTGCAAAATAATCATCCACAGTCTCTGCACGGCGGATCTCCACAAATGATCCGTCTTCCCTCAGAAGAATCTCCGCACTGCGCAGGCGTCCGTTGTAGTTATATCCCATCGCAAAGCCATGTGCGCCTGTATCATGGATCACAATGATGTCACCCATGTCGATCTTTGGCAAGCTGCGATCTATAGCAAACTTATCATTATTCTCGCAAAGAGAGCCTGTAACGTCATACACATGGTCGCAGGGTTCGTTTTCCTTTCCAAGAACGGTAATATGATGATAAGCACCGTACATTGCGGGGCGCATCAGGTTTGCAGCACAGGCGTCAACCCCGATATACTCCTTGTGGATATGCTTTTCGTGGATAACAGTAGTGACAAGATGACCGTAAGGTGCCAGCATGAAGCGTCCCAGCTCTGTAAATATGCTTACATCGCCCATTCCCGCAGGAACAAGTATTTCCTCAAAGGCCGCCTTGACGCCCCTGCCTATAGCCATGATATCATTTGGCTCCTTGTCGGGAGTGTAGGGCACACCGACACCGCCTGAAAGGTTTATGAATGCGATGTGGACGCCTGTTTCCTTCTGAAGCTCTACGGCAAGCTCAAAGAGTATCTTTGCCAGAGTCGGATAATACTCGTTTGTGACGGTGTTGCTCGCAAGGAAGGAATGAATACCAAAATTCTTCGCTCCCAGCTCCTTCAGACGGATAAATGCTTCCTTTATCTGTTCCTTGGTCATTCCGTATTTTGCGTCACCGGGATTATCCATGATGGTGGTCGCAATCGCAAACTTTCCGCCGGGATTATACCTGCAGCAAATCGTCTCCGGAATACCGCAGACCCTCTGGAGCATATCAATGTGGGTGATATCATCAAGATTAATGATGGCACCTACTTCTTCAGCAAAGCGAAACTCCTCTTCCGGAGTGTCATTTGAAGAAAACATGATCTCAGGATTCTTGAATCCGCACTTCTGGCTCATAAGAAGCTCGGCATAGGATGAGCAGTCGGTGCCGCAGCCTTCCTCCCTGAGGATCCTGAGGATTGCGGGAGTAGGAGTGGCTTTGACGGCAAAGTATTCCTTAAAGCCCTTGTTCCAGGAAAATGCTTCCTTTAACCTTCTTGCATTCTCCCTGATACCCTTTTCGTCATATATGTGAAACGGAGTCGGGAATTTCTCAATGATTTCCTGAGCCTTTTCCTTTGTAATAAACGGTTTCTTTTCCATAGTCAGTACCTCCCGAAAATAAAAAATACAGTCTTATTTTACAACTATTGTTATTATTTTGTCAATAATCTATACTACATTTTCTTATTTACTACATCAGAATTATTCAGGTGACAATTATGAAAAAGCTGCTATCTTCATTTTCTTCCTTCAGCGAATACACTCCCACCCTCATGCTGATCTACACCATGAACATCACCGATTATTTCTTCACGCTCATAATGATTTCCAGCGGGCTTATCAACGGAGCCGGCCCCTACCCCATCAGCTCCGGCGGTCTCCTTGCCGACCTGATAGTAAAGTGTCTGCTGCCCCTTGGTTTGCTTTTTCTTTTGCAGTGGAGACTTGCCAACGAAACTAAAAACCATCGCAAAATTATCAAGCTGCTTTGGACACTGATGTGTTACTTTTTTGTCGTCAACGTTTTTCATATATTCAGATTATGCTACCTCATATTTCTGTTCTGACAACTGTTCCGGCACAGTAAAAGGCGGCCCTCCCTTTTGGGGAAAGCCGCCTGATAGGTTTATTTTGCTTTTTCTGTTAAGGCATCAGTTGCCGAAAGTACCATGCTGCAGGGTTCCACTGCTTCCGCTGCCGGAATCGTTGATATTCGCCTTGCCAAGGTATTCAACACACTCCATGCCCTTCCAATAGGTCTCATCATAGAGATCAGCAACAAAGTTATTGGTCGCATCCTTAGAGCGCTTGAGCCTGTACTTGCCTTCACGGATTGCAAAGGTATGAAGCTCGCCCATCAGATCAACGTAATTTACAATAACGTCAGTCCTGAAATCTACAACACAAGTCTGAGCGCCGTAGTTACCAAGATAGAAGTGAGCACCGTAGGTCTTGGTACCGTCGATAGTACCCATTGTACCAAAGATGATCTCATCTGCACAGAGCCTTACCTCTGCTGAGGTATAGAGCGGACTCTCGCATGACCATCTGAAGGAAATACCCTGCTTAGCATTAAACTCATATCTCGTATACTTAGCCGAGTAGTTGACCATCGAAACCTTAGTGGTGTTAGTGTCGGAAATCATCGTGCCAAAGTTGGACTTGTTAAAGTCAAAGTTAGCATAATCCGGTGTTCCGCCTGGAACAATAACACTACCTGCGGTTGCAAACTTATATCCCTTAGTAAGATCATCACTATCAACAGGTACGATCCAGTTTTTACTTACATCTACAGCCGTCGTAACACTCTTGCCTCTGAGATCCTTTTGGCCACTCTCATAGATGCCGATATTTTTATTATTCTCAAAGTATGCCTTTGCCCCAGCTGTATAAAGATTAATCTCAGCATTTGAGTTGAGCGGAGAACCTTCCTTAACCTTTCCTGCCTCAGGAACATCTGCATTTGTGAAGGTGTAGGAGCCTGCCTTAATGGTATAGTTACCGGCACTGCTCTCAACCGTAGTATCCTTATTGAACAGGAGAACCATCGGCTTATAAGGAGGAGTACGCTCTTCCCTGTCGGATTCGTTGTTACCGGGCATCATAAACGTAGCCGAGCCACTGGTTGCCTCTGAGAACTTGTCCGCAGAGATCTCATGGTAATCAACCGTACTGTTGTGTGACCATGTGGGGTTCTTTTCAGTGTAAATGAACACCCAGGCCTCGTTCATCTTCATTTCTGTTTTGTTTTTCTGCAGCTGGAAGCCATCTCCGTCGATATCATCTCTTGTGACCTCAAAGAAGCATACCTCATCGATTGAGTTGCCGCTTCCGATATCGGACTGATCAAGGAATATGATCGGATAACCCTCAGGATTGTATTCCTTTACCGGAATCTTTTCAGAAAGGACTTTTTTGCCAAGAGCATTCGTATATCTATACTGAATCTTGAAGGAAGAACCCTGTTTTACTTTACGCTGAGAGTCATAAAGGACGATAGCGATAGAGCCCTCGCTCTTAGTTGTAAGGCTTGAAATAGCAGCCTTGACACCATTGATAGCTGCGACAACCGCTCCGCCGTCAACGAACACACCCTCGGCATAGCCAAGTCTTTCCTTGAGGTTCTGAATAGATGTCGAAGTATATTGCTTGTCAGCTGAAACTCTGTTAAGATACTGGGGATATACTCCGCCGCCGCTGCCATGGTTAATCTTTCCACTATAACCACTGGGCATATCTGACTGCTTCAGAGGTGAAGCAATATACTGCCTTGCCTCATTTATCTGTGCATAGAGTGCACCATAGAGACTAAGATCAGTTTCGATCTTATCGGATTCTATTTTACAGAATCCAGGATCGTTTATCTTGTCGCTATAGTCCTTCAGAACGCAAGCACCAAGAGGACTGTCAGGCTTTACATAATTATCAAGTCTTTCCTTAAGTGACGTTGAATAATACCTGATTGCACCATCTGCCAGCTCACCGTTGTCGTCATACTGAGAAACTATATTACTGCTGTAATATCTTGATCTCAGAGCAGCAAGGTTAGCAGTAAATCTGCGATATTCTGAAACCTTCGTCACCCATTCTCCGGAGTCAGCAACCACATAGCTGCCAGGATTACTCGGATCCTCAACATAGGATTTTTCACTCGGGACAAACATCATCTTGTCTCCGCCCTGGAGCTCCACAATATGTTCGTGCTTTCTGATCATAGACACGCCCTCAACCGTGTAGTTCTCATCAGCCGTGAACTTTATAAACGGAAGTCCCTTAGGTATGTTACAATAAACGACGTTTGCATCCTCGCTTCTTCCGGAATTATACTCCGTCATCGTATAAGTCTTAGTCTTGTTATCCTTCTCATAGAAGCCGCTTGCTTCAAGCTGTACATTTGTCCATTTATCGGGCTTTTTGTAGAACACGCTGATAGTTTCGTCGGTGTCGTTCTCCTCATCGTCCGGGTCGTATGTGTACACGCTGAAATCTGTGTAAACATTGCCAAGCTTAGAGTCGTTCTTAGTGGTCTTGCTGTTAAGCGTAAGCCATACGTTACCGTATGCATTATCAACGATCATTGTTTTTGTGTCTGTGCCGTTCTTTAGACCCTGGATGCTGAAGTAATACTGGTTCAGTGAAGAAACAGGGATCTTATACTCATACCAGTCATAGTAGGGTGACAGTGCAGCCATACCAAGACGGTTATCAGAACCATCGTTTCCTGCGCTGCCGCCGAAGAGGTTACTGCTTGAGATCTTGGACTCTTTCCAGTCTATAGTCCATTTCGTTGCAACGTTTCCATCTATCCAGAATGCGTCTCCGTTTGACACGACTGTTTCTGTGGTCTGGTCAGCGCCATTGTTACTAAAGATAACTCTGTCGGCTTCCTGCGGCAGGTTGAAAGAATATACATCCTGGTGATCACTATTTGTGTAGACATATCCACCGCCGACGCCCGGCCAGGTGTCATAATCACTTCCGCCAGCTTTCCAGAAGTGAGCCTTCTGGCTGCCCCAGGATTTATTATTGGTCATGAATACCAGATAGTTACTTGCTTCCTTCTGACCGTTCGTGAAGATGGTGGAATAGGACTCATTTGTAATGCGAACCTTAAAGCCGCCTACATAGGCCATTTCAAGAGGTGTAGCCTCGTTGATCTTCTTCTTTTTTTCATCTTCTGTCAGAACAGTCGTCTCAGTGGTCGGCCCGTCGCCGCCGGCATAGGGTTCGGTCACTACCGGCTCATCAGGATCAGGATTAAACTTAACATTTGTCTCACGAAGCTTATATCCTCCGGAGCCATTAGATTCCATGATAAATATATGACCACTGTCGTTATAAGGTGCTGGGTCGGTCAGTGTGCTGCTGTTATAGTTACCCATTGCTCTGAAATGGCTTGACGAGTTTGCCTTACCAAAGGAATAAATAGCATACTTCACGCCATCAATAGTCTGATATCCGACTTTGACAGCATCCTTGGAGCCAATATTAGAGCCTCCGCTTTCCTGATACTGAATTGTTATTTTCGAGAAATCAGTAGCACCAACATAGATCTTATGGCTTTCGTCGATCTCAAGACCGCCGCCGTCACCGCTGCCGCCGCCACTGGTATCAACCTTGCTGACCTTGACACTATCACCATGTATAGTAACCTCGAAGGTCTTATCAAGCTCAACGCTTATCTTACTGGATTCCTTATCGGATTTCTTGATAACAAAATTCTGTGCTCCCTTGGGCGGCTGGAATTTATAGATCCTTGTGCTGCCCTCTGTGGTATAGTCATCAAGGGGATAGGCTTTATCGCTGCCAAGAAGCTGGAAGCCTGTTCCGCCCTTCGAGTCGGTAAAGTAGATACTAAGAGCATCTGTTGAGGTTGTCTTGATGTAAATATACTTAGTCTCAAACACCTCAGGGCTCCACTCATCCACGTTGAAGACTTTTCTGTGCTTTGAATCAGACTGCTCTTGGTTATATAATCCCTTTGAATAACCCTTGCCAAGCTTGACTAAGGTTCCATCAGCAGACTGCTGTGAATCATCGTTTTTTCCATTCTCATTAAATATTACATACTTTGCCTGCGAGGGCGGAACAGTCATGTAAACTGTGTTTCCATTTCCGTCGATTATGTATGCAGACATCTTCTGACCCGGCCAGGAATTGCCGACCTCATTGCTGTCATTATAGAAGTATGCGTAAGTGTTTTCACCCCATTTTCTGTTGTCCCATTTTGAATCCGTAAAGTAGATAACATCCTTATTACGGTCGATCACGTTCATGACCTCAAGCTCTTCGTCAGCGATAAGATATCCGATATCGCTGTCTGTGAGGTCAGTGTC
>CACXMR010000047.1 GCA_902768825.1 uncultured Ruminococcus sp. | reverse complement strand
TGTTATCAGAGTTGATAGTACCAGCGATGATCTCTGCATAGTAGTTCTTGCAAGCTGCGCTAAGAGAAGCAGCGTCTGTCTTAGCCTGTGATTCGTTAGCGCTGTTGATGATACCGATAACAGCCGGAATAGCGATAGCTGCGAGGATACCGAGGATAGCGATAACAACTACGAGCTCAACGAGTGTGAAGCCCTTTTTGCTCTGCTTAGCGAGCAGTTTCTGCTGGAGAGTCATGATGAATTACCTCTTTCTTTAATTATTTTTTGAACCGTGACCCTGAAGGGATGAGTCCGTGTTCATTTGTTGTATATATATTAACCTTTTCTTCATAAATTGTCAATACTTTTTTTTGATTTTTTACCAGTATTTGTGTAAAAAAGTCCAGCCCCGTTTTGTATATTATTACATGGTTTTTTGAGGCATTTTGCCATTTTAGAGGGCTTTTTAGATACAATGTATGCACATTCGGCAGATTTTTGTTTATTACGCCAAAAACCAATTATGAATAATTCGTTTCCACGTTAATATCTTATTCATAAATAGTCGTTTTTTCTTTATATATTTTCAATATTTTTTAAAATTTTGTTTTATATTTTTATGATTTTAGCTCCTTTTTCTCATAAACATGTCACAATTTGTTCATTTTTGAAAGGCAAAAAAACACCCGGAAAGCTATCCTTTCCGGGTCGTGCCATATCATCATTGCCGATATTAATTTGATCCCTCGGGAACGATACCGCTTCCGTAGAGGTCCTTCATCTGGGTGTCAGACTTCAGCTCTGTAAGCCCCGGCTCATAGCGCAGGATCGTGCCATACTCATTATAACCGAAGGAGCAGTTTTCGAGCTTCGGCAAAACATCGTCCATCTGTGCATATTCGCAGGCGTTAGTCACCGTTGCTTCGGCTGCGATCTTATGCCTTGTGATTAAGTTTGCCGACGGTCCCGGAAGATTTTCCTGCCTTGAGGCGCCCTTTTCCTTGCTGTTGATAAGGCCGAGCCTCACGCCGGAATAATAGGTCTTGCAGGCTTCGTCCAGCGCATGGGCGGTAGATTCATCAGCGCTCTTGCTTGCCGAGTTGACAATTCCGATAACCGCCGGTATAGCTATGGCCGCAAGTATTCCAAGGATGGCAATAACCACCACAAGCTCAACGAGCGTAAAGCCTTTTTTGCTTTTTTTGTTCCTGATATATCTCGTGCCGCTCATATCTATTCCCCCCGTGTTATTGTCTACTGCATAGCTCTCTGATTTATATTTTAACGAAAATTTACCGTTTGTCAACAGTTTATTAATATTTTTATTGTAGTGTCGTCAAAATCCTACTTTTCCCTCTCTTTTTCTGGCTCGAAGTGACAAAAACCCGCATTCTGCTTTCGTCTAATAACAAACTACCTGTTAATGAAAGCAAAAAGCCCAGCCGCCTGAGCGACTGAGCCTTGATTCGTGGTGATAATCTTATTTATAAAGCGGGAACTTGTCACAGATCTCGTTTACGCCCTGTCTGATAGCGTCGGCATTTGCTTCAAAGTCATTCACTGCAAGAGTAATGTACTCAGCGATCTTGTCCATTTCCTCGACGCCAAAGCCTCTTGTAGTTACTGCCGGAGTACCGAGTCTCACGCCGCTGGTAACAAAGGGACTTCTCTTCTCGTTGGGAACGGTGTTTTTGTTTGCCGTGATCTGCACCTCGTCAAGTCTGCGCTCCAGCTCCTTGCCGGTAACCTCGCTCTCAGTGAGGTCAAGCAGCATAACATGGTTGTCTGTGCCGCCGGAAACCAGCTTGTTGCCTCTCTTTGTAAGACCGTCGGCAAGAGCCTGAGCGTTCTTCACGATGTTCTCGCCATAGGTCTTGAATTCCGGCTTGAGAGCCTCGCCCAGGCATACAGCCTTGGCTGCTATGACGTGCATCAGCGGGCCGCCCTGTGTGCCGGGGAAAACAGCCTTGTTGATGTCCTTTGCATACTCCTCGCTGCAGAGGATAAGGCCGCCTCTGGGTCCTCTGAGGGTCTTGTGTGTGGTGGTGGTCACGAAATGTGCATAGGGAACCGGATTGGGATGTACGCCCGCAGCCACCAGACCGGCAATGTGAGCCATGTCTACCATCAGGTAAGCTCCGCAGGCATCAGCGATCTCACGGAAGCGCTTGAAGTCGATCACTCTCGGATATGCGCTTGCCCCGCAGACGATCATCTTGGGCTTGTGCTCCATTGCAAGATCATAAACCTTATCATAGTCTATCCTGTGTGTCACAGGGTCAACGCCGTATGAGACGAAATTAAAATATTTACCGGAAATGTTGACCGGTGAGCCGTGTGTGAGATGTCCGCCCTCAGAGAGCGTCATGCCCATAACCGTATCGCCGGGCTGAAGCATAGCAAAATAAACAGCAGTGTTTGCCTGAGCGCCGGAATGAGGCTGTACATTTGCAAACTCAGCGCCGAAAAGCTGGCAGGCACGCTTCCTTGCGATGTCCTCAACCACATCCACATACTGGCAGCCGCCGTAGTATCTCTTGCCGGGATAGCCCTCGGCATACTTGTTTGTCAGAACAGAACCCATAGCAGCCATAACTGCCGGAGAAACGATATTCTCGGAAGCGATCAGCTCGATATTTCTCTGCTGTCTGAGAAGCTCATCATGCATAGCAGCAGAAACATCGCTGTCATACTTGCCAACAAAGCCTATTGTATCCATCAGATCATTGTACATTGGTATCCAACTCCTAAAAAAAATTCATCCCTATTATACAACATTACTTTTTCTAAATCAAGTAAAATTGCTCTGTTTCTTGCTTTTGTCTGATTTTTGTACAATTATCTCCGGCTTAGGGACTCTCAGCCCTTTTTTTCCGAAATATGCAACAATAATAAAAATTCAAATCTTATTAACTTTATATTAACATATTATAACACATAATGTACTATAATAGCCATGTACTCAGGAGACGGAACCGCACCGTCAGAGTATTGTATTTCTACCCTCCTTCTTACCCTTAGCCATGTATAAGCACCCGGATCAGTCCCCCTGACCCGGGTGCTTTTCTTTGTCCGTTCACGGGAAAGGATTACAAAAATCGCTCTCTATTTTTGTTTGATATTTCACTCAAATTATCCCCTCAAGCCCTTGACCTTTTTCACTGAGCATACTATAATGTATACAGGATATATTGTATGGAGTAGCGACCCGACACAATATGTTGTAGGTGTGATGTCAAACCCCCTTTCTTTAATTTTATTTCTGAAGGTTAATCAGAGGCGTCGGACGGACCGATGCCTCTGACCTTTTTGCAAAAAAACAGCCGGAACAGATGAACGAATATCTGTCCCGGCAATTTTTATGCCCGATTAACCTCTGATGATCATAGAAGATTCTTTGATATTTTCATGGGGCGTGTCAGCAGCCTCTTTAAAAGGTAAACCCCGCCCGCTGCAGCAATGACCACGATACCAACCAGCACCTCGGGAAGCAGTGACATAAGCACCGACATATCCCCAAGGCTTGAGTTTGTGATGTCAATAGATTCAGACACGGCTATGCCGCCGCCCTCTCTCTCTATCAGGATAGCGGTTTCCATTATAATTGCAAGGTATTCCGACAATATGAACACCATCACCGATATGATCTCACAGATAACTGCGCTTTTTTTGGTGGCTCTCCTGCCGGTGATCACAAACCCCCAAAAGGACAGCACCACAATAAATATGCTCCATACACCCCTCAGCGGGCAAAGCTGATAGACGAGTACATTCAGCATCCCTCCGAGAAGGGCACCAAACACTGCCCCCACAAGGCCCCCTGCCATGTTCTGAGTCTTTTTATCAAAAAGGTCTCTTCGTCTGCTGTAAAGCCGCCGCTTTCTGGCAACACAGGCGTCACAGATAGGCATAAGCTCAGTACCTACCACATAGACACCGGTTTTTCTCTGTCGGGCACACACCCTGCATATCGGCGCAAGCCTTCCGCTCTTGCACAGCACCGTCATCAGATGTACAAGTGCCCTGAGCTGTTCCTTGTCTATGTCAGAATCTATGGTCATCTTGATCTCTATCTCAATAAACCGCCTTTTTACGGCTGTCCTGATGACATAATCCTTGTGATCCTCATGGAACCTCCTGATAGCCCGCTGTACAGTGGCACTCTCCTCTGCTCCCTTTGAAACACATTCAAGCCGCAGGGAATATCTGCCCTCGTTTTCTCCGAAGATAATCACATTGTGAAAGCCCTCAAAGGTATTGAAGGATGTTTTTGACTTTTCATTATATCTATACCCAAGCGTAATAATAAACTCCTGAAATTCACTTTCCGTCAAGCCCATCACCACCGTTCAGTTTTTCCGGCAGCCAGTCACTAAAGTCTGACCGCACGACCGCTGACCTTCTTGCTGTTTTTGTGCAGAATCACACAGATCACGGTACCTGCGATATATGAAAATACTCCGAAGATATTATTGAACAATACTACTCCAAGGTTTTCTTTGATATAGTCCGGCATCAGCCCCAGCGCCTCGCCAAAATTCAGAGGAATGCCTGCGTCGTTGAGCGCCCTGTGGATATCTATTCCCATCGCAAAATACATTCCGGTCAGAAGGAGCACAAAGCCTAATGCCAGTGCTATTCCGAGACCCAGATAGGACACCTTTTTTGCAAGCCACTTATATCCATAATAGACAGCCAGCACCGATACGACACCTGCTGCAAGAACTATCTTTCCCATAAAAGAAAAAACTATCCACAGCACAGCTCCCCCAAGGCCTCCGAGAGCCGCTCCCAGCAGGCCGAATGGCATATTTTCAACCTTTTCGTCCTCTTCCCTCTGTCTCCTGACCGAATCGCCCTTTGCCTTTTCAAAGCAGTGCGAGCAAATATCCTCAACGCTGTAATGCAGGCCGCACATTCCCAGATCGCCGGTTCTTCCGCATCTTGCACACACAGGCACAGCCCCGAATCTTCTGATCGTCTCCATGCAAAGGTCTATCAGCGGTCCCACGGTGCCCTCAATATTGAGCAGCATTTCCTGTCCGATGTATCGAATGCATATCATCCTGCCGTCATAGGAGGCATTCTTGATAGTCCTGAAGTTTTGCCTCTCATAAGCCTTCAGTGCTTCATTCATTGCCTGGGCGTCCTGCTCTGTACGCACTGCGCAGGGCACTCTCAGGGTGTACATTCTTGCGTCCTCAACCTTAACCGTAAAGCCAAAGCCGTCCACCACCCGATATCCTGTAGTCGTCGGGGTATCCAGCTCAAAGCCGATATTTCTGAACTGCGTAGGATATGTCGCCACATCGAACACTCCTTTAAAATTTCTGTTCTCCTGATATTCTATCACAGTTGCCTATTTTTTTCAATACATTCCTTATCTCACCAAAAAATTACCCCTCGCACCTTCTTTGTGCAAGGGGTAATTTGGATTTCATCTCATATTATCATTATCATTCAAAAAATAATCATATCAGCTCTTGCCTGCCTGCTCAGGAGCTTTATTGCCTGATTCCTTCCGGAATCAGGCTCTTTTTCTTATATGTTGGTGGGCTTCGCCCCCCAAACCCCTGACCAAAGGCTCTGCCTTTGGATTCCGCAAGCTTTTGAAAAAGCTTGAGCAAAACTTTTAACTTGTCGTTTTTTTGAACTTCTCATAACCGCGACCAGCCAACTAAGAAATCATATAATCTTACATTGAGAAGTCGGGAGCGGCAGCTCGCCGCCCCGGCGTCATAAGGTGCCGGGGCGAGTCTGATTATTTGCTTTTGGAAATTACTTTACCTTCCAGAGCTCTGTAGCATACTGGAGGATAGTACGGTCAGATGAGAACTGGCCGGAATTAGCGGTGTTCATGAGGCACTTTCTTGCAAAGCTTCTCTTATCCTTATAGTCGCTGTTGACCTTGATCTTTGTCTCGATATACTCGGGAAGATCTCTGAGGATATAATAATGGTCTGCCTGATGCCATGTAGCACCCTCAAGGAGAGAATCATGCAGCTCCTTGAATGAGCCTTCGCCGGTCTTGCCGCCGTCTGA
Organism: uncultured Ruminococcus sp.; assembly: GCA_902768825.1. Classification (GTDB taxonomy): domain Bacteria; phylum Bacillota; class Clostridia; order Oscillospirales; family Acutalibacteraceae; genus UBA1213. Next base: position 10,721 of record CACXMR010000047.1, on the reverse strand, counting down.
GAAACGACCGTCAACAAGAGTATCAATAACTCTCTTGACCTCATCGTTGGAATCATAGATCTTCTTGGGATCGTATGTATCCTTGATCTCGTTGATCTCTTCAACTCTTGCGCCGAAGATATACTCGTTGTCAATGCCTGCGTGCTCAGCGATCTCTATGTTAGCGCCGTCCCATGTACCGATAGTAACAGCACCGTTGATCATAAACTTCATGTTGCTGGTACCGGAAGCCTCAGTACCTGCTGTGGAGATCTGCTCATGGATATCAGCAGCAGGAATGATCTTCTCTGCATAGGATACGTTATAGTTGTGTACGAATACGACCTTCATCTTGTTGTTTACATCAGGATCGTTGTTGATGAGGTTAGCGATCTCGTTGATGTACTTGATGATAGCCTTAGCTCTTGCATAACCAGGAGCAGCCTTAGCGCCAAAGATGAACGCTGTGGGAGTGAAGTTGGGCAGCTTGCCCTCCTTCAGGCGGAAGTAGATAGCCATGATGGAGAACGCATTCATGAGCTGTCTCTTATACTCATGGAGACGCTTTACCTGGATATCAAACATAAAGTCAGGATCGATCCAGATGCCCTCGTTCTTCTGAATGAACTCAGACAGCTCCTTCTTCTTCTGATACTTGATGCCGCAGAACTTATCTACATTTTCATCATTGATATAAGCCTCAAGTCTCTTCAGATCGTCGAGGTTTCTTACCCACTTCTTGCCGATGAGGTCAGTGATGAACTCAGACAGCTCGGGGTTGCAGAGACCCAGCCAACGACGCTGTGTAACGCCGTTTGTCTTGTTCTGGAAGCGCTCAGGATAGAGCTCATACCACTCCTTGAGGGTATCGTCCTTGAGGATCTGTGTATGGATAGCGGCAACACCGTTTACATAGCTTGAGCAGTATGTAGCCATACGAGCCATGTGCACACGCTCGCCGTCGATGATAACCATGTTGTCCATCTTGGTCTTGGGTGTTTCGCCCTTCTTGACCTTCTCAAGGGGCTGATCATAGCCTCTGCTCTTCAGGTCGTTTACAAGACGGTCATTGATCTTGACGATGATCTCATATACCTCAGGAATGATGCTCTTCATCAGGTCAATGCTCCACTTCTCAAGAGCCTCCTGCATTACGGTGTGGTTGGTATATGCAAATGTTCTGCGGGCAACGTCGAGAGCCCAGTCAAAGTCGCAGCCTTCCTTGGTGAGAAGTCTTACGAGCTCAGGGATAGAAATTGTGGGATGTGTATCGTTGAGCTGGATAACTGTCTCGTCTGCAAAATACTTGAACTCTGTGCCGTGGCGCTGCTTATATCTCTTGAGGATATCCTGCAGGGATGCGGATGAGAAGAAGTACTGCTGCTTGAGTCTGAGCACCTTGCCCTCATGGCTGTTATCGTTGGGATAAAGAACCTTGGAGATATTCTCAGCAGCGTTCTTATCCTTGACAGCAGCGTCATACTGGCAGTTGTTAAACTCAAGGAAGTTAAAGTCATTTACAGCCTCAGCCTCCCAAAGGCGGAGAGTGTTGATATTGTCAGTGCCATAGCCGATAACAGCCATATCATAAGGAACTGCCTTGACCTTCTGGTCAGCAAACTCTACGATAACTGTATCCTCAGCTCTCTTGATGCACCAGGGATCACCAAAGCGCTGCCAGTCGTCAGCTACCTCTACCTGATAGCCGTCCTTGATCTCCTGCTTAAAGAGACCATACTTATAGCGGATGCCATAGCCATCCAGAGGAACGTCATGGGTAGCCGCAGAATCGAGGAAGCAGGCAGCAAGTCTGCCAAGACCGCCGTTACCGAGAGCTGCGTCATCGATCTCCTCAAATACGTTGATATCAATGCCCTTTTCCTCAAGGAGCTTCTTTGTGTGCTTCAGGACGCCCATAGCATAGAGATTGTTATACATCATGCGTCCCATGAGGAACTCTGCGGACAGATAGTATGCACGACGATGCTCTGCATGGTTCTTTTTGCTGTCGGCCCATCTCTCAGAGATAGCGCCCATCATGGCCTTACCGAGTGCCTCGTGCAGCTCTGCGGGTGAAAGCTCACTGAGTTCCTTGCAATACTCGTTCTTAGCCGTAAGAACAAGGTTGTCAACAATGGCATTTTTCTTCATCTTTTTGTCATCCTCCAGCCTTCTGTATGTTTTTGCCAAATTATAAAGCTTTTTAGAGATCTCAGGAGTGATAGCTCCTTCCTTCATTCTCCATGTCCAGTTGCCGCCGAGCGTTGAAGGCTCGTTCATTCTTGCCTCTCCTCCGAGGCCCAGAATATCCTGCATCTGAACGATCGCATAATCACTGACACTTGCATAAGCTGTGCGGATAAAGCCCCAGTTATAGCCCTCGACCTTATTCAGGCCGCAATACTGCTTGGCAAACTCAAAGTCCTTTTTCTTGCACTTGCTGAGCCAGCCCATGATAGTATCGTTGTCGTGGGTGCCTGTATAGCACACGCTGTTGCTTGTGTAGTTATGAGGCAGATAATTGCTGTCTTCCTTGGAATCAAATGCAAACTCAAGGATCTTCATTCCGGGATATCCCGAATCCTTCAGCAGCTTTTCTACTCCGGGGGTCATGTGTCCCAGATCCTCTGCAATAATGGGCACATCGCCAAGGCGCTCTCTCATCTTCCAGAAGAACTTCATGTTGGGGCCGTCTATCCACTCGCCGTTTACTGCAGTCTCAGATCCGTAGGGGATAGCATAGAACTGATCAAAGGCTCTGAAATGGTCGATTCTTGTAACATCGAACATCCTTGCAGCGCCCTCAACACGTCTGATCCACCAGTCAAAGCCTGTCTCCTCAAGATAGATCCAGTCATAGAGCGGGTTGCCCCAGAGCTGTCCTGTCTCTGAGAAATAATCTGGGGGACATCCTGCCACGCAGACAGGCTTCCTCTCGTCATCCAGCCAGAACACCTCAGGATTTGCCCAGGTGTCAGCGCTGTCCATTGCTACGTAGATAGGCATATCGCCGAAGAGCTTCACGCCGTTATCGTTTGCATACTGTTTGAGCTCTCTCCACTGCTTATAGAACAGGAACTGGACAAACTTCCAGAACATGACGTCCTCATAGAGGTAGTTAAGATAGTGTCTGATTGTGTCCGGATTTCTGTATTTGATCAGATGATCCGGCCACTCAGGCCATGCCTTATCATCAAACAGCTTCTTTACAGCCATATAGAGAGCATAGTCTGTAAGCCAGCGATCCTCATCACGCATGAAATCCCAGTATTCCTGCTGATTTCTTGACTTATAGTTTTCATATGCCTGTCTGAGCACCTTAAAACGCTCGTTGTAGACCTTTTCATAGTCCACATACTGATCGTTTGAGCCCCAGTCGATCTTTCTGAGGTCCTCCTTAGAGAGGAGCTCCTCTTCACAGAGCTTGTCAAGATCAATGAGGTAAGGGTTGCCTGCATAGGTCGAGAAAGACTGATACGGTGAATCACCGTAGCTTGTAGGACCTACGGGTAAGAGCTGCCAGTACTGCTGACCCGATGCCTTCAGGAAGTCAACGAAGTCATACGCCGCCTGACCCATGGTACCAATACCATAGGGAGACGGAAGGGACGTGATGGGCATAAGTATGCCCGCACTTCTTGCCATTTGCAAATCATCTCCAATCCGAAATTGTTATTTCTCAGCACTTTTGTGCAGAAGCTTATGGGGATTATTATTCATTACACATTTTAACATAATTATTATTTATAATCAATAGTTTTTCACACATTTTTACAATAATTTATGAATGTTTATTGATATATTTATGTCATTTGTTGCAACTATCTCCGATTATAGCTTTTTTAAGAAATTTCTTTATTTCGGTTGATCTGCAAAAGGCAAAGTGATGCTTCTGCCGGGCTATGGCAGACAGTTTCGGTTTTTCATGTCCGGAATTATTGCTTATTCGGTATCACAGCTCCCTGAGAGTCTCATAGCAAAGGAAAAGAGCGCAGAGAGCTGATGCCCTCCTGATCTCCTCACGGGTGCCAAGCTCCCCTAAATAAAGCTTTCGGGTCATGGTGACATTTTTTGTGCTGATACCCACATATACTGTACCGACAGGCTTCTCCTCAGTTCCGCCTCCTGGCCCTGCGATCCCTGTGGTAGATATCCCGATATCCGCACCGGAAAGTCTGCGCACCCCTTCTGCCATCTCGGAAGCACACTCCTCACTGTATTCAGTGCAGCTTGACAGAGTTTCGTCACTTACACCCAGCACCTCATGCTTGATCCGGTTAGAATAGGAGCAGACCCCGCATTCAAACACCATCGAGGCTCCGGGAACATCGGTTATCAGCTTAGACACAAGCCCTCCTGTAAGGCTTTCCGCACAGGATACCTTCATCCCCTTCTCCTTGAGAAGCTCCACCAGACGATTCTCTATCAGCTTCAGCTCCCCGCTTCCGGGCATATTCATTTGCATGGCACTACCTCCCCAAAACAGGCTGTCCCTACGATCAGCCCATTTTTATCTGCCGCCGAAAACAAATACCGGCTGTTAGTATTTTATCATTTATGTCAAAGGATAACAACTGATATTTATTCTAAAGGATATTCCAAACAAGTGTAAATGTTCATAATTTATTAACAAATCTCACTCTCAAATACCTTATATTATTTTTATTGATTATTTTTGTCAGATACTGGCATCTCCTGTCCTGATCAGGTAAGGGAGCTATTGCATAGCTTTATGCAGGCGGTGCCTCAGATCTGCTTATCGAAAGGGGTGATGTTATGCTTGGGACACGAAATGTATGGGACGTGCTGCTGATAAACCTGATACTGGGGACCGTCTGGCACTGCGGTTCATTTTTTCTGTGCGTAGCAATGCCTCTTAATCATTTTTCTCCCGACAGATGGTTATACCGCCCCCACCGTTGGGAAAAGGAAGGGCGTTTCTACAGCGATGTCCTGCACATCAACAAATGGAAGGATCATCTGCCCCAGCACACCGGAAAAAACGGCTTCTCAAAAAGCCACCTCGACAGTGTTTCAGTCGAATACATCGACCGTTTTATCTCCGAAACCTGCCGTGGAGAGTGGAACCATACCACCAACTGCCTTTTTACCGCTGTTCTCTTTATTATAAACACTCCAATCATGGGCTTGCTGCTGTCAGTGCTCCTTGTTGCCGGAAATTTCCCGTTTATTTTCATACAGCGGTATAATCGCTTTCGTCTGCAAAAGCTGCGCAGTCTTATCATAAAAAAGAACAAACGCAGCGCACCAAAGGTCGCCGGGCTCGAAAACCATACAGCCGCTGCACCAGGGAATGAGTCGGCTATAGTCCAGCAGGACAGCAGAACGGAATGACGCACCGTGAATAGGTTCATAACAGACGGAGGAATAAAATGGACTGGTTTTTTACTGATATCGTAAAGGAAACACAGCTGATCACCGGCGAGGACGCCCAGCACATATCAAAGGCTCTGAGAATGTCCGTAGGCGAGGTGATCACCCTTTGTGACAGAAGCAAGGTACAGCATTTGTGCAGGATAGAGCGCATAAACGGCGAAGGCGTGTTGGTCAGGGTCGTCTCAAAGCAGGAATGCACACATGAGCCGGGGGTTGAGGTCACGCTTTTTGCTGCACTGACCAAGGGCGACAAGATGGAGAGCGTCATACAAAAAAGCGTAGAGCTTGGGGTTCACCGAATAGTTCCGGTGCTGACAAGCCGCTGTATATCAAGACCCGATGCAAAGGCCGCTGACAAAAAGCGTCAGCGTTACCAGAAGATCGCAGAGCAGGCCGCCATGCAGTCCCAGCGTGGGATAATACCGGATGTGGAAGAGCTGACCGAGCTGAAGGCAGCCGCCGGAATGCTTGGCGAATTTCAGCGGGCAGTGATGTTTTATGAGGGGGGCGGGATACCTCTCAGAAGCGCAATAAAACCTGATGACCGCAGCATTGCCATTTTCACCGGACCGGAGGGTGGTTATGAGGAATCCGAGGTTGAGCTGCTGACCGCTTCCGGAGCGGTGATCGCCACCCTGGGACAAAGGATACTCAGAGCGGAAACAGCGCCCCTTGCAGCCCTTTCCGCGATAATGTTCCACACAGGTAATTTAGAGTAAAAGCGCAGAGCCTCCGGTCAGGGGGACTTTTGCGAAAAAGTCCCCCCTGACTTCTCGCCTGTCGGCTCGGTCGGCACTTCTGCCTTCGGCAGAGGTCTCCACCGGAGACCCGCGCCCCCGAAAACGCTGTTCGCGGGGGCAGAAAAACGAACCTGTAACTGTACCCTCGCGGATGATACTTTCTTCACGTGGACACAGAAGCATATTGTCCGAGTAACTAACATCACGAATTTGGGAGCGGCAGCCTGCCGCAAGTTTTGCTCAAGCTTTTTCAAAAGCTTGCAGGGTGCATGGACAGAAAAACGAACCTGTAACTGTACCCTCGCAGATGTAACTTTCTTCACGCGGACACAGAAGCATATTGTCCGAGTAACTAACATCGCGAATTTGGGAGCGGCAGCCTGCCGCTGGTTCGGAGGACGAGGTACTCTGACATAAAAAAGTTAAAGCCTGATCCCGTAAGGAATCAGGCTGTTTTTTTGTTTATTGAATAGTATCACCACAGTCGGCGAGCCGCCGGTCCCGACTTCGCATTGAAAGCCCCCCTGACTGTTACAGCCACTCTACCGAGGTCACATACATTACTTCGCAGGCGCCGTCGCCTACATCCTCACGGGTAAGGCTGGAATACCAGAAAAAGCTCTGACCGTTCCTGGTTATTCCTTCCACATTTACAAGATAACCTTTCAGCCTGACATGATCCCCTGTATGTATACTCCTGAGCTGCCAGAAAATGCTCATGTCCGCAGGGATGACATGATTGTTTGAAATGTGACGGTCTATATTTGAGCGCCCGTCAAGCTGTTTTTCTATTTCCGGATCGTAGAAGAGATTCAGGAAGCGGTTCCCGTGGCTCCATTTGAAATCAATCTTGTCGTTGTTTTCAGCCACTATCCCCCAGGCAAGACCAATATCGCAGGGTGAAAGCTGATCTCCAATATTGTTGGTCGTATAATTCCTGGTGTGCACCACAAGACCCTCGATGTCATAGCTGTTGATAAAGGTTATGCTGAGATCATAGTCTCCTATCTTCTGATGAATAAAGCCCTCGGCAGGCCCCTGCACAGGTTCGCCTATGCCTGCAATGCCCCTTCTGTAGCCGTTCTTGACGTTAATGGACATAGCCACCGCCGCAATAACACCAATGATTATTGCCAGCAACATAAATCTCTCCATCAGATCATTCTTTGTCTCTCCAAACATCGTACTATCACCCGACCAATACAAAGCAATCAGCCCGATATGCTAACACAGTTTCCTACATCCTTATAATGACAGATTTTTGGCTTATTGTCAATAACCGTGGCGAGCCGCCGGTGCCAATTTCGCGTTGAAAGTCACTCTGACATTAAACTTTAATGTCCGCGGAATGGAAGAAAGCAAGAACCGCGAGTAGCGAGCCGCAATTCAGTATATCTACCCCCGCGAACAGCGTTTTCGGGGGTGTTGGGTGCGCAGGCTCTGCGCCGTAAAAGTCCCACCCAACCAGCGAGCCGCCGGTGCCAATTTCGCGTTGAAAGTCACTCTGACATTAAACTTTAGTGTCCGCAAAATGGAAGAAAGCAAGAACCGCGAGCAGCGAGCCGCAATTCAGTATATCTACCCCCGCGAACAGCGTTTTCGGGGGTGTTGGGGGGACTTTTTCGCAAAAGTCCCCCCAACCGGCGAGCCGCCGATATTATTCCAGGGGTATCTCTTTGCACAGGGCTATCAGGTCTTCATAGGTCGTAAGCTCTACGGCACGCTTTCTGAGTGCCGCTGCACCCTTCAGACCCTTTATGTACCACGCAGCGTGTTTCCTTGCCTCACGCATGGCCACCTGCTCACCCTTATATTCGCACATTTTAGCCGCCTGACGCAGCAGGACCGTGATCCTTTCAGGGACAGATACCGGCAGAGAAGGTCTGTCATGGCCAAGAAGCATTGATATCTCACGGAAAATCCACGGGTTGCCAAGGGCGCCCCTGCCTATCATCACCAGGTCACAGCCTGTCTGCTCGATCATCCTTGCAGCAAGCTCTGCCGAAGTAACGTCACCGTTGCCGATAACGGGCACACTGACCGCCCTCTTTACCTGCCGGATAATATCCCAGTCAGCAGAGGGCATATACTGCTGCTCCCTCGTTCTTCCGTGTACGGCTATGGCATCAGCTCCGCAGGCCTCGCATATCTGCGCTACCTCTACGGCATTCACACTGTTTTTGTCCCAACCCTTGCGGATCTTCACCGTCACCGGCACCGGCACCGCATCCTTCACGGCACGGACTATCCTGCCGCAAAGCTCCGGATCCTTCATCAATGCAGAGCCGCAGCCGTTCATGGCTATCTTGGGCGCCGGACAGCCCATGTTTATGTCGATTATATCCGGGTTATACTCCATGGCAATCTTTGCGGCCTCAGCCATAGTCTCCGGTTCGTTTCCAAAGAGCTGCACCGCCGCAGGGCGCTCATCCTCCGAGAGCACCAGCAGCTCTCTTGACTTGTCACTTTTATAGACAAGACCCTTGGCGCTCACCATCTCGCCCATGACATAGGCCGCTCCGAAGCTCACGCACAGCTCCCTGAAGGCTCTGTCAGTCACTCCCGCCATGGGAGCAAGACAGGCAAAGCCGTTTATTTCCACGTTTCCGATCTTCATTCCATCACCCTTACTCACAGAAATATAATTATCGGCAGCACGATCACGGTGCTGCCGACAGTCATTCGATTATTTTGCTTAAAGCACCTTTGACAGGAAATCCTTCAGGCGGGGATTCACAGGATTTGCAAAGAATTCCTCGGGCGTATTCTCCTCGGCTATAACACCTTCGTTTATAAAGAATACCCTGTCTGCGACCTCTCTTGCAAAGCCCATCTCATGTGTAACAATCACCATTGTCATGCCTGTATCCGCAAGCTCCTTCATAAGAGAAAGAACCTCTCCTACCATCTCAGGGTCAAGTGCCGATGTAGGCTCGTCAAAAAGCATAACGTCAGGATTCATGGCAAGCGCCCTTATGATAGCCACACGCTGCTTCTGTCCGCCGGAAAGACTGTCCGGATAAGCATCGGCTTTGTCGGAAAGACCGATTCTTTTCAGCAGCTCATCAGCCCGTGCAGACGCCTGCTCCTTGGTCATCTTGCCAAGCTTGACAGGAGCCAGCATGATATTCTTCTTTATGGTCAGATTAGGGAAAAGATTGAACTGCTGGAACACCATGCCCATCTTTTCACGCATTTTGTTGATGTCAACGCTCTTGTCGGTGATATCCGTTCCCTCAAAGAGTACCACGCCGCTGTCCGGCACCTCAAGGAGGTTGAGTGAGCGCAGGAAGGTGGATTTTCCGCAGCCTGAGGGGCCGATGATCGCTACGACCTCGCCCTTTGTTATCTCAGTGCTGATGCCCCTGAGCACCTTATGATCCCCAAAGCTCTTGCACAGCTCCCTGACCTCTATGAGCACATCTCCCTTTGAAGCCCTGATCTTTTCACGACTGTTGCCCTTTGGCTGCTCGTCCTTCTTCTCAACGGAGACCTCAGACTCGGTGCTGACCGTGCCATTTTCATTCTTATCTTTCACTTTTCTTCAATCTCCTTTCAAGGATCGTTACAATACGTGTCAGGATAACCACGATAATGAGATAAATAATTGCTACTGCGATAAGCGGCAGGAATGCGTCGAAGGTCTGGGAACGGATGATATCGCCGCCCATGGTAAGATCCTGGAGTGCGATGTAACCGCAGATAGCTGTTTCCTTCAGAAGTGCGATGACCTCATTGAGAAGTGCCGGGAGCATATTCTTGAAGGCCTGGGGCATTATGATGCTGGACATGGTCTGCTTGTAGGTAAGACCAAGGCATCTGCCTGCCTCAAACTGTCCCTTATCAACGGCATTGATGCCCGAACGGATGACCTCAGCCACATAAGCCGCTGAGTTAAGACCAAAGGCAACCACTGCAACGATTATCTTATTGATATTCACCGCTCCGAAAACACCATAGTAAATGATAAGGAGCTGCAGTACCGCAGGAGTACCTCTGATTACGGTCAGATAGAGCTTGCAGATGAAGTTAAGTATCTTCAGCTTGCCGTTCTGGTCGTGGACGGTGCGCACAACAGCAATAAGTGTACCCATAAACAGACCCACAAGTATGGACAGCGCCGTGATGAGAAGAGTGGTGCCGAGACCGTCCACCAGATAGCGCCATCTGTCCTCGTCGATGAAGTTCTGCTTCAGCTTCTCACCAAAGGAAAGAGATGCTGATGAGGCCTGGCTGTCATATACAATGATGACCTGCTTTGAGGTGGTGTAGCTCTCACTGAAATCAATGTTCTTCAGTCTGTCCTCGGTAACGGTCATGCCCGCAGCGCCGATATCTGCCTTGCCCGCATTGACGGAAGCTATGATGGAGTCAAACTTCATGTTCTCGATCTTCAGCTCCATGCCAAGCTCATCGGCTATCGCCTGCACCATATCCATGTCAATGCCTGTGATCTGACCGTTGCTTACAAATTCATAGGGCGGGAACTCAGCGTTTGTAGCTACCGTGAGAGTGCCCTTTCTCTCTACGTCCTTCTTCTGATAAGGGGTCTTGCCCACTGTATCGTCAGTGCCGATGTAGTTATCGATTATCTTCTGGAGAGTG
>CACXMR010000046.1 GCA_902768825.1 uncultured Ruminococcus sp. | reverse complement strand
GTACCGAATGCGAAGCATTGGGTCGGCAAGCACGGCAGGATCCGCAGGATACTGCGTCCCGTCACTCGCAGTGCGTGACCGCACAGGACTATTTTTTGTGGTTCTGTGCGGTTTCTTTTTGTCTATGAACGGTAAGAAAAACGTACAGTTGGACTATCATATAAGATGAGGGTTTCGGGTGACTGTGTGTAAAGTGGTTTACGGCAGTTTTCAATATGGCTATATATGGCTATATTCGATAAGGGAAAAGTATTATAATCATTTTTCCGGAAATAGCGCACTACAGCAAAGAATATCACTGGCCGACTGCAGAAGGTCAGATGTACGCATAAAGAACGGTTTCTGAGAGAGTGCGTAAATGGTGCCTGATAAAAAGCTTATATTCCGGAACAAGCTCCTTTAACAGAAGCGGCAGGGAAAAGAAATCAACGGGGTTGTGGTAAATACATATTGCCATCTTTGGCCGGAACCTGGCTATCTCTTCTCTTGCGCCAAGAATAAGCTTATACTCATAGCTCTCAACATCGGCCTTTATAAACGTTTTTTCGTTTGTAATATACTTTCCGAGCCTGACGGTGCGGCACTCATCACCGCCGACTCCCCCCGAAGTCATCCGGCTTCCAAGCCCGTTATTTGCTTCAAGCCTCTCTAAGTGCAATGTGTCGTCGGTGTCTCCCACCGCATAGGGCAGAAGGCTCACAGATCCATCCGGAATGTTCCACTCCCGTACAAGGCGTTCTGTGCGGCACTGCATTGCCCTCATGTTTTTCTCATCCGGCTCAAAAGCGATTATCTGCTTGAATATCCCGTCGTTTTCCCAGATGTATTTTTCGATGGTATCGCCCACATATGCCCCGCAGTCTATGAAGGTCTCACCGGGGTCCGAAGCCCTGAACAGATGGTATCGCCCACATATGCCCCGCAGTCTATGAAGGTCTCACCGGGGTCCGAAGCCCTGAACACCGGATGGATAAAGTAAGGGTGGCGGCTTATGATATCCTCCTCCGGAAAACTACATTCTATCCTGTTTCTGAGCATTTCAAGATATACCCTCCCCGACTCCTGGTCGGAAAGGCTTTCATAGACCTTCAGAACCTCATTCCGGAACAGTCTGAAAACTACGCCGTCAATGCTGGCGCTCTCTACTCCAAGACTGTCAAGCTGCGCCTTTACAATTTTGAAAACAGCCGGCTGACCGGTGCAGATAAGCACCAGCGTTTCAGGATCGACAACAAGCTTGTCCCCAGGAATCACAGGTATGCCAAGTATTGCTTTTCCCTGCTTTTGGGGATCATTGTCTACAAATGCTTCTATCTTCATCTGAGGTATACGGGCAAGCCCCTCAAGAACGAGCATGGCAGTGTTCCCGGCGCCCCAGATATATAATCGCCTGCCGGAAATATCCGGCTGTGAGTCAATAAGTTTCATTATATCCTTCAGCATTATTGTTTTCCTCTTCATCTGTCAGCGATATGTGTTATTTCATCTCGTAGATCGGTATTATCATGTTTGATCTGAATTCTTCATCCGGCAATGGCGGGTTCATATATTCAAGGGGAAGCGATTCCATCTGACCGTCTGAGCGCTTGTAGGACACCTGCTTCGGGAACGCCGTAAGCTCTATGGGAGTCATCACTTTGCAGATGACCGGACCGTTATATTCCAGCACCTCAGCCACAGTTTCCCTTAGCCCGCTGTTACTCTCTATGGTGAATGTCTTTATGCCGTATGCCTCTGCGACCTTTGCCACGTCCGGAAGCGATAAGCCGGATGAATTATTGCAGGCCACAAAGTGCTTGCTAAAAATATTGGTTTGGGTAGCCTGTATCGCTCCGTAGCCGTTGTTGCACAGCACAAAGATCTTTATCGGAAGATCAAGCCTTCTTATCGTTTCAAGCTCCTGTATATTCATAACAAAGCCGCCGTCACCGTTTACACCTACAGTCCTACGGCCACCCGACGCAAGGCAGGCACCTATAGACGCCGGAAGTCCATAGCCCATTGAGGCAAGACCTTTAGTGCAGAATACCCTCTGGCCCGACTTGACCTTGAAGGCCTGCATGGAAATGTCTATGCAGCTGCCGGAGCTGCCTGATACATATATATCATCTGGTGTAAGCATATCTGAAATAGTGTCAATGAGGCAATAGGTATTTACAAGCTCCTTCTGTTCACGATATTCCGGGAGAATGATCGGATAGGTTTTTTTGAGTCTGTGAGCATAATCCAGCCACTGGGTCCTGTCCTTTTTCTCGATCCTGTCGGCATATCTGAGCATGGTGCGGATAAACTCTCCTGCATCAGCCTGTACTGGAATATCGGGTCTTACGTTGATTTTTCTCAGCTCACAAGCGTCAATATCGACCATTACTTTTACGGCCTCACGAGCAAATCCGTCAAAATTATAGCCTGTCTGCAGCAGGTTCATCCTCGCTCCGATACTCATAAAAAAGTCGGAATTCTGCTGGATGAAGTTTGCATATCTGTGCCCGAGACCGCCCGGTCTGCCAAAGTAGAGAGGATCCTCCTCCTCCACAAGATCGATTCCGTTCCAGGTGGTCAATACTGGTATCCCTATCAGCTTTTCAAGCTCTCTGAAGTCCTTTATTGCCCCCGAAAGACGTATGCCGTTTCCTGCAAGCAGCACAGGCCTGTCAGAACGGTTGAGCCTGTCAATAATATCCAATACTACCCGTTCCACCGACGGAAGGGGCGGATCAAAGGGGTCATATCCCAGCAGCTCATCCTCCTCCACCATGCTTGCCTGAACATCAAGAGGAATGTCAAGCCATACCGGACCCTTACGGCCGTGAGTCGCTTCATAGATTGCCCGCTCCATGTGATAGCGTATCAGCCGGGGATCATCCACAAGTGCTGCATATTTGGTCATAGGTCTGACTGATGCAACGATGTCCAGCTCCTGCATTCCCTGCTGTCTAAGCCCCTGTCCCCTAATCATATCCAGACGCTTGACCTGACCTGAAATGACTATCATCGGAGTGGATTCGATATATGCTCCTGCCACTCCGGTCAGAGCATTTGTGCCTCCGGGGCCTGTCGTAACCATAAGGAGTCCCGGAGTACCGCTTACCCTTGCATAGCCCTCTGCCGCAATAGCAGCTCCCTGTTCGTTTTGGGTGCAGACGTATTTGATAACCTTGCTTTTGCCCAGCGAATCATTAAGATGCATCGCACCGCCGCCGGGCAGCATGAACATATACTCCGAGCCTGTTTTTTCAAGGCACTTGACAACATAATCCGACACTTTTATTTTCATGGCAAATCAATTCTCCCGATCATCAAAGTAACTGTTGGTTAAAAACTCAATATTCCTGCAGTTCACAGCATCTGACCTGAGCTCTGCGAACATAGCCTTTATCTCATCATTCAGTTCCCCCCAGCTGCCGTTAGTATTGAGAGATGGCAGCATAGGGTCTGCATAGCTTTCGTTATATTTTTCGCTGAATCCGTCAAAGCCCGCTATGGCAGCGCCCTCTATGCCCAGATACTCAAGGAAGCGCAGGCAGCAGATGACGGCATTGTCAAAATACTTCCAGCCCCGCTTTATTGCGTGGTCATAGGATATGAGATACTCGCCTTGGCTCGGAGTGTCCTTGATATTTGACAGAATTATCCTCTTTACAGCGGAGAACTGCTCAGGATGTGCCTTTGAAGCATATTCATATCTGTTAGGGTTCACAAAGAAAGCATAATCATAGTCATACCCGTCCAGCAGGGCATTGACAGCTATAACTGCGCAGCTACGGCTGTTTATATATTTTTTGATCTCCTCCCGGCGTTCAAGAGACATCTTGCCCGGAGCTATGAGAACAACCTGCTTTCCGCTAAGCTCATCTCTGAGCTGAGTGCAGGCTTTCCCATCATCGACGTATCTGCTCTGATTCTCTATGTATTTGCTCTCCAGAATATCATAGTCATATTTGAGTCTGTCTGAGGGCGAAAGAGATTCTATCACATTACGCATATCTTTAGCGCTTGTGCGGTGGTTGTCAAGCAGATAGGCAATGTTGTTTACATGGCAGCAATAAAGCCCCGCAATAAAGTATGAGGTGTTGTAGCCCCATTTGTATTTCTCGCTGAAATAAACCATATAAGTGTCGATGGCGTCCATGATCGCATCCAGGTCATAGTGACAGCCGTGTCTGCGGTTAAGATAGCTTGCCGCAAGCTCGGTGGTAGTATTCCCTGCGCCCCTGCCCATGCCGCACAGGCTGGCATCAACCACTATGCTTCTGTTTCCTGCTGCCAGCATCTTTACAAAATGCTGGGTCAAAGCAAAGGAAAGCTGCTGGTTGTTATGAGAATGAAAACCCAAACGAACAGACAGGTCAAGGTGCTTGTCGAGTATATGCACGATCCTCTCCAGATCTTCTTCATACATAGCGCCAAAGGTATCAACTATGGAAAGGCTCTCGGGGGCAGCCTCATTCATGGCATGAGCAAGCTCGATCAGTTCTTCATCACTGTAGGCAAGTGTGTTTGCTGCCTGGAAGAATACCTTATAGCCCTTTTCCTTGATCCTCATGCCCACCTGAATGCCTTCCCGGTGCCTGCCGTGAGGAAAAACTACTCTTATGGCATCAATGGATCTTCCGTCGTATTCAGGCAGGTAAGACAGGTCATATCTGTCCCAGTCGATCATAACGACATAGGTTTTGTGCGGATCCTTGTGTGTAAGATAGCGCTCAAGATCAGAGGGAACATGGTAAAAAGCACTGCCCTCTTCATGCTCACTGTTTTTGAGCCAGCCACACTCGATAATCTCAATGTGGGCTTCGGTTAATTTTTCTATAATGCCCCGGATCGCCGCAGAGCCAAAGCGGGAAGCAACGATGTAGCAGCCGTCTCTCAGAGTACAATCAAGTAACTGTATTTTTTTTGCCATAGAAACAATCTCCTTAAAACTTTATCCTTAGCTGATTATATCATATTTTTACGAATCAAAAAAGACCTTTTTGTATAAAAAATACAATGCTTTTTTAGGATTTGACATTATTTTTTTCAACCCGTTTCCGCTGCCCGGAGATATCAAAATAGAGACGGTTATTCAAAAAATTTCCGATTGTGTTATTTAATGTTGAAATAATAGCTGTGAATAGTGTATAATGTAAATGTTAGCGTTTTTTAAAAATCGTTCAGTGAGAACACGAGAGGGTGTGGACAGGTGATCTTCAATACAGACTTCTATAAAGGGAAAAAGGTCTTTGTCACGGGTCATACCGGCTTTAAAGGGACATGGATGTGCATGGTGCTGAAGGAAGCAGGGGCTGAGATCACCGGATATAGTCTGGAGCCGCCTACAGACCCGTCATTATTTTCGCTGACAGGCATTGAAAAGGACATTCATTCGGTTATCGGCGACATCAGGGATATAGACCTGCTTAAAAGGACTCTTGATGAATCAGCTCCGGAAATCGTAATACACATGGCAGCTCAGCCCCTTGTAAGAGAGGGCTACAGATCCCCCTTATATACATATCAGACAAATGTAATGGGAACCCTCAACCTTCTTGAGTCAGTGAGGAACAGCAGTGTGGGCTCTTTGCTTAACGTGACCACCGACAAGGTGTATCTCAACAGGGAATGGGAATGGAGCTACCGGGAAAACGACGAGCTTGACGGCTTTGACCCTTACTCCAATTCAAAGTCCTGCTCAGAGCTGGTGACTCAATGCTATAAAAGGAGCTTCTTTGCACAGAGCGATACGGCGGTTTCCACGGCAAGGGCAGGAAATGTTATCGGCGGCGGGGATTTTGCGGAGAACAGAATAATTCCTGATTGCGTGAGGGCGGCTGTCAGACGTCAGCCGGTGAGTCTGCGCAATCCCGGTGCTGTGCGTCCCTATCAGCACGTTCTGGAGCCTGTGATGGCATATCTGATGATCGCCGCAATGCAGCTTGAGGACAGAAGTTATGAGGGAAGCTACAATATCGGTCCTGATGACGGAGGCTGTACCACTCTCTATGTTGCGGAAAAATTCGGAGAGCTTTGGGGAGAGGGCTTTGAATGTAAAACCGAAAGCTGCGGCGGACCTCACGAAGCAAATCATTTACAGCTCGATTGTTCAAGGATCAAAAGGACCTTTGGCTGGAAGCCTGTGTGGAACATCGGAGAGGCTTTGTCAAAGGTCGTAGAGTGGACAAAATGCTGGGTAGAAAACGGGGATATAAAGCTGTGTATGCAGCGTCAGATATATGAATTTCTGGAAAAGTGGGGATAGAATTGCAGACTTGGAAGGATGAAAAGGAAGCTCGTGAACAGATAAAGCAGTCTGTAGCAGATTATTACCGGATGTTTATGGCAAGCAGCGGTGACTTTCAGCCCGGAGACAGGATAAACTATGCCGGAAGGGTGTTTGACGAAAAAGAAATGTGCAGCCTGACAGATGCAATGCTGGATTTCTGGCTCACTACAGGAAGATTTGCAGACAGGTTTGAAAGGGATTTTTCGGAGTGGGCAGGTGTGCGTTATGCGCATATCGTAAACAGCGGTTCATCCGCAAATCTTGTGGCATTCTCGGCACTTACTTCACCTGAGCTGGGAGAAAGACAGATACGTCGTGGAGATGAAGTGATCACCACCGCCTGCTGCTTTCCTACCACGGTTGCCCCCATATTGCAGTACGGCGCTGTGCCTGTCTTTGTTGATATTACAATACCGCAGTATAATATAGATATCTCACAGCTGGAAGAGTCACTTTCCGAAAAGGCTAAGGCAGTGATGATCGCACACACCCTCGGCAATCCCTTTGACATAAAGGCTGTGAGAGACTTCTGCCACAGGCATAAGCTCTGGCTGATCGAGGATAACTGCGATGCTCTCGGCTCAGAATACACCATAGACGGCATCACAAAATACACCGGCACCTGGGGTGACATCGGCACATCAAGCTTCTATCCTCCCCACCATATAACCATGGGCGAAGGAGGATGTGTTTATACAAACGATCCTCTGCTGCACAAGCTCATTCTGTCCTTCCGTGACTGGGGAAGGTCATGCGTCTGTCCCTCCGGAAGGGATAATTTTTGCGGTCACCGTTATGACGGTCAGTTTGGCATGCTGCCTCAGGGCTATGACCACAAATATGTATACAGTCATTTAGGATATAATCTCAAGGCTACGGATCTGCAGGCGGCTATCGGAGTGGAGCAGCTGAAAAAGCTCCCGGATTTCATATTGCGCCGCCGCCAAAACTGGGAAAAGCTGCATGGGCTGCTAAAGCCCCTTCAGGATAAGCTTATACTTCCGGAGCCTGCAAAAAACAGTGACCCGTCCTGGTTCGGATTTCTTATAACGGTGAGACCGGAATGCGGCAGGGACCGCACAGCCATAACGAAATACCTTGAGGCTAAGAACATACAGACAAGGCTGCTTTTCAGCGGGAATATCATATACCATCCATGCTTTGACACCATAAGGGGCACCGATGCCTACCGTATTTCCGGAACACTGGAAAGCACTGATAACGTAATGAACAATTCCTTCTGGGTGGGTGTATACCCAGGAATGACCGATGAGATGATCGAATATATTGGTAAGATGATAGCTGAGGCAGTGGTTTAATGAAAAAACAATTTTCACAACTCATAATACAGTTTATCAAGTTTGGGATAGTAGGAGTATCAAACACCCTGATATCCCTCTTGGTATATTATATAGTCATCTGGCTGGGCGGACACTATATCCTTGGCAACACCCTGGGATTTGTTGTCGGCGTCCTTAATTCCTTTTTCTGGAACAACAAATACGTTTTTCGCAAAAAAGAGGAAAGCAGCAACATCAAGGCTTTTATCAAAATGACCTGCGCATACGGCATAACCCTGGTTCTCTCTACAGTGCTTATGTATGTGTTTGTGGATCTGATGCATATTTCCGCTTTCCTGGCACCATTGATCTGTCTTGTGTTTACGGTTCCCATCAATTTCGTGATGAACAAGCTCTGGGTCTTTAAGGACAAAAACAAAACGAAACCTGAATCTGCCAAGGAGGCTGAACAATGAAGCGGGCGATCATTACCGGAGCCACAGGCGCCATCGGTACTGCCCTTATCAACAGGCTGATAAAGGACGGAACGGAAGTCCTTGTTTTTTGCAGGCCCGGCTCAGAGAGGAATAAGGATATACCGGCGCACCCCCTTGTCACAAGGAAGGACTGTCCTCTTGACGAGCTTTGCAGGATAGAAAACGATACCGGAAAAACCTATGACCTATTCTATCACCTGGCATGGGAAGGAACCGCTAAGGGAGCAAGGAATGATATTTTTCTGCAAAACCGGAATGTCAGATATACCCTTGACGCAGTAAACGCTGCAAAGCGCTTTGGCTGTCATACCTTCATCGGAGCAGGGTCACAGGCTGAATACGGCAGATGCAGCGAAAAGCTCACCCCAAGGACTCCGGCGTTTCCTGAATCCGGCTATGGCATTGCAAAGCTGAGCGCCGGGATGATGTCCGCTTTTCTTGCAAGACAGCTTGGGATGAGGCATATCTGGGTGCGCATACTCAGTGTTTATGGTCCGTCAGACGGAAAGGCTTCCATGATAATGTCCGTGCTTGACAAGCTGCAAAGAGGCGAAAGCCCTGAGCTTACTAAGGGTGAGCAGCTCTGGGATTACCTTTACAGCTGCGATGCCGCTGACGCACTGGCTCTGCTTGGAGACAAGGGCTGTGACGGCAAGGTTTACGTCCTTGGCAGCGGCAATGCTCTGCCCCTGAGGAAGTATGTAGAAACGATGCGTGACATAGCCGCTCCGGAAACTAAAGTGAAGTTTGGCGCAGTCCCCTACGGCGAAAAGCAGGTGATGTATCTTTGCGCCGATATCAGCGACCTGACCAGGGACACAGGCTGGCTGCCGGTGACAGATTTTGGCGACGGCATCAGGAGCATACTCAGGGCAAACTCTTCCGACAAAAAACAAAAGCAATAAATTACAGGCACGGTCACCACACAAGAGGGATCGTGCCTGTATTATTTTTCTTAACGAGCCAAAGCTGCCAATATCAATCGTTCCACTTTTTCCACGGGGCTTTTCCGCTTTCCCACAGACGCTCCAGAAGCTCCTTTTCACGGTGAGTATCCATGCACTGCCAGAAACCGTGGTGCATATATGACATGAGCTGACCTTCATTTGCCAGCTGCTCAAGGGGCTTTTGCTCAAAAACAGTCTCATCTCCGTCGATATAATCAAATATCTCAGGGTTGAGCACCATATAGCCGGCATTGACAGGTGCGCTGTCGTTACGCTGTTTTTCACGAAATGCCTTAACGCTGTTGTCGATGCCTATTTCCATGATACCCTTGCTCTGCTCCGGCAAAACGGCCGTCAGTGTGGCGATCTTCCCGTGACTTTTGTGAAACTCCACCAGCTTTGCGATGTCCACATCACACACACCGTCGCCATAAGTGAGCATAAACGGTTCCTTTCCGATAAAAAGCTGCACCCGTTTTATGCGCCCGCCGGTCATGGTTCTTAGTCCGGTGTCAAGCACTGTCACTCTCCATGGCTCACAGTGCTGATCGTGGATTATCATGTCGTTTTTGCCGTGAGTAAAATCAAATGTGATATCACTGTTATGAAGGAAATAGTCTGCAAACCATTTTTTTATGATATGCTGCTTATATCCCGCACAAATAATAAAATCATTAAATCCGTAATAGGAATACTCTTTCATTATGTGCCACAGTATAGGCTTTCCCCCGATCTCTATCATAGGCTTTGGCTTATACTGGGACTCCTCTGAGATACGGGTGCCAAAGCCGCCGGCAAGAATAACCACCTTCATTGAATTATTCCTCCTTTGTTCTATTTCTTGCACAAGTATTTGTAGAACGCTGAATCCTGATAACCAAGGGCAAGGAAATTGTAATAATCCTCCTTATCCGCTAAGGTGTTGTCAACTTCATAGTGAAAATTGGAGCCAAATTTTACCGTGGCGGATATCTCTCTCCTGAACTCAATAAAAGCCGTGAATGACCCCAGCAGCACAATAATTATCAGCGCAGTATAGCAGAGCTTCCGCTTAGGCCTGTATGCACCGGAGAAAAGCTTCGATCCGGGAAATTTTTTTGCCAGAAACGGAGGAACATATAAAGCTGCCAGAACGAGCACGGGGAGAATCAAACGATGCCATGGCGTGATATAACCCTCTCCCAAAGGAGTGTAAAACAGGATTATCAGCCCTGCGCCGAATAAGATCACAGCAATTACCAGGACAATGGGCTTTTGTTTTATACTTTTGCCAAAGGAGGACAGTTCCTCCCTGTCAGGAAAATCCTTCTGAATACAAGCGGCTGAAGCTGTGCAGAGATAGATGATAAACGGAATGGATGCCCTCATGCAAAAATCAATGCTTGTGCCCACCTGAATGAAGGGAATGAAAAAAAGTGCGATGACCGTAAAATGGAAAAGCGGGTCCTTTTTCTTATACGGAAACAGAGCGAGTGCAAGAAAGAGAAATTCCGTAAAAATAAAGAAAATATAGTTTTTCAGATAGTTTATGGTAGGACAGCGAAGAGAACCCGATGAGTCGAAAAAAGCACTGCTCAGGCGAAAACCTGTGTCTCCTCCTGAAGCTATCTGATTGGAACCGAAATATAGCAAAAAAACAACGCCTATGGAAAGTGCCGCAAGGAGATTCTGAGGTGAAAACACCTGACCCAAAAAGTGCAGAAATTTTGTTGTCTTCCTGCCCTTCACGAGGATAATTATTCCCCTTGCAATGCAGATCAAAAACAATCCGATAAACGGAAGGGGCGCATAAGGGAAAGCGAAAAGAGCGAGTATTGCAAAGTTTTTGACTTTTTTTTCGTTGAGGATGCAAAGAGTGGCCAGCCATGCTGCGATCGCCTGATTGTATACCCAAAAAAGACAGGTAGAATTGCTGCTGTATTGAAAAAACCTCGCACCATATTCCAGGTGATCAAAGTGTCCTTTTGAAGCAAGAATTATATCCGCTCCGCTGAACAGTATGAAGATGGCTACGGATAGAAATACCCCTTTCCCACCCTTACGGCAGGTCATCACGGAAAACAGCATGAATGTAAGGAAGCACCCAAAGCTGCTCCAGATCAGCAGC
Source organism: uncultured Ruminococcus sp. (assembly GCA_902768825.1). GTDB lineage: Bacteria > Bacillota > Clostridia > Oscillospirales > Acutalibacteraceae > UBA1213. The sequence goes on along the minus strand of CACXMR010000046.1, from coordinate 18,208 downwards.
ACAACATTACAAACCGCATATCCCGCCGCAGCAGAACCGCTTGCAAGAAAAGCCGCCTTGCCGAATAGCGCAGGCACCATCCAGTGGGCAATATAATAGCACAGCATACTGTCGCTCTCCGGATAGGTTACCGGCCAAGGGAATCTCACAAGATCCTTTATCACCATATTGCGTACCAGATGGTCCTCTGACTGGTGGATGAAACCGCCCTGACCAGCAAACACACACCACAGAACGGAAATAAGTATCACAACGAGAAGCTTTTTCCATGTGATATTCATTGAGCTGATGTAAAAGTCATCCTTGTCTGTTTTTCTTATCAGAAAAAACACTGCGGCAGACAAAAGAAGTGTAAAAGCTGAAGCCGCAAGGGGCGAAAGCCAGCCCCAGAAAAATATGAGCAACGGAACACAAAGATAAATTGCGGTAAGACTTCGCAGGGACTTAAACTTGATCTCCTTCATAACTTAATTATCTCCTTTGCCGACATCAGCCGGACTATCATCAAAATTCAGCCGTTTTTCCTCGATGACAAGGGGACGCTTCAGCATACGGGTATTGATGCTCATTATGTATTCCCCCAGAAGCCCGATGAAGAAAAGCTGCAGGCCTCCCAGGAAAAATACACCTAAGAGTATCGGCGCATTTCCTGCAGGAAAGTTGTCCCAGTTTGTGATCTTGAGGACCGTATATACTATGGCGACTAAAATACTGATGAAGGATACGGCAAATCCTATCAGTGACGCTATACGCATACCGGCTTTTGTATATGAAGTGAAGCTGAGCATTGCCGCATCGTAGAGAGTAAAGAAATTATTCTTAGTTTTGCCTGCCCTGCGCTTTTGCTGAGTGTATTCTATATCCTTACGGTCAAAGCCAAGCTCTGCAACGATGCCTCTGAAAAAGGGAGTCGGGTCATCAAGGTCTCTGAGAACCTTTACGAATGAATGGTCGTAAAGACCTGTACCGGTAAAATGCTCTATCTGTTCAACGGAAGACATTTTCTTTATCAGCTTGTAATAGCAGGTACGGAAGAAGCGCATTACAGGGTTTTCCCTGCTTTTATTCTTTATTGCACAGACAATCTTATATCCATTTTCCCACTCCTTGACAAGCCTGGGGATCAGCTCAGGGGGATCCTGAAAGTCACAGCACATAGTAATAGTGCAGTCTCCCGTAGTCTGGCAAAGCCCGTAATAGGGCGAATTGAACTGTCCGAAATTCTTTACATTAAAGATGGCCTTTATTTTCCTGTTCTGACTGCACAAAGCAGTGAGCCTTACCCTTGTGAGATCAGTGGAATGGTTGTCGATAAACACTATTTCATAATCATATTCAGGCAGGAACTGTTCAAACTGTTTTATTATTTCTTCGCTTATAGGAACGACATTTTCCTCTTCGTTATAGCACGGTATGAGCACCGATATTTTCTTTCCCATCTGACAATTACCTCTCTATCCCTATTGACAGACATTTCTGCTTTCCGATGTGCTCCGATCACAAACACAAGCAGCTGATCTGAGCATATACAAGGTAATATTACAATATTTTTTATTAAAAGTCAATCATATATGGTCACATTGCAGGCATGTTGCAGGCATGCCGGCATGCCGTGCTGATGCCCCTCTATTGACAACATAAGCGAGGATGTATTATAATTGTTCGGGCCAAATGACTTAATGGATGTGATCATAATGAAGTGTTTGATTTGCGGTAATGAACAACTGGAATACACCGATACGATAGTGTCAAGCTTTGTAATGGCAAGGATAAGTGACAGCTTTGAGGAGGGCAGCAACACCAAAACAAGACTGTGCTACTGTCCGAAGTGCACCTTTGCTTTTTATGAATACAGAATGACAGACGACGAGCAGAGCCGTCTTTATCTTAACTATAGAGATAAGAACTATCAGGAACTCAGAGAAAAATACGAATGCTGGTATACAAAAAAAGTGAACAATGCATTGAACAACGATACACTTGCCCTGCATGAGCAGCAGCGTGTTATTGAAGCCATCATCGCAAAGAACATGAAGACCAAGCCGGTTTCTGTGCTGGACTGGGGCGGAAACGAGGGCAAAACCCTCACCCCGGCAATGGGCAGTGAAAAGTATGTTTATGATATTTCATGCGTCCCGACCGTTGAAGGTGTCACGGGTCTGAGTAGTTTTGAGGAAGTCAAAAAAAGGCACTACGACCTGATATTATGCAATATGCTTTTTGAACACGTCTCGGATCCTCTTGGTCTGCTCAGGCAACTGAAGGAGCTCTCCGGAGACGGCACATATTTTTATATTGAGGTGCCCAGTGAAACACCCTTCAAAACAAACAAGTTTTCCATTTCCCAAAACCTCCGCCTGCTGGTAAATCCGATCCATTCAAAAACCCGTCTGATCCGCTACTATTTTAAGCGCAGAAAGCTTCCTTTTATGCCCATGGCTGAGCATATCAATTTCTTCACTGCGGAATCCCTCAGGGCAATGGTAGAAAACGCAGGCTTCACCATACTTGACCTTCAGGAAAACACAGAAAAATGTGTATTAGGAAAAAGCACTGTGTTGTCTGCGCTCTTTGTATAAAAATCTTATAAACCTGTCCGCTAAAATACACCCCCTGTCAACAGAACAGAGGGTGTATTTTTTTATGCAGGCCATCAGCTTGAGAGAATGACCAATTATCACAATTTTTTCAGTCGGGCTATTGCCTAATTGTAAAATTATGCTATAATTAATCATAGGATAGTATAATTTATATTAAAAAGAACGTTATAATAATTGCGAAAGGAATGATATTATGAAAAGAAAAAAGCTGCTGTCACTTTCTCTGGCTGTGGTAATGTGTCTGTCCGCCGCAGCTGCAGGTGCCGGCTCGCTGTCAGTCGGGAATTGTGATCCTATGGAAGCATCACCTGTAGTGCTTACCTTGTCCGACGAGGAGCACGCTCTTTCTTCCGGGAATACAAACTCCATCGGTGAGGAAATCCGCTTTACCAGTACCGATACCGACTATCTCACAAGCTTTTCGAGCGGAAATATCGGCAGGCAGGCCTACGATCGCTGGACGGAACCGATCAATTCTTACCTGCTTCCCCTGGGCAACGGCAACCTGATGAGGGTTGAGGCTCCTGAGACCACCGGCTATCTCAATGACGGCAATTACGACAAGTTTGACTTCCGTTACAGGGTTGAATATTATGATAGCAACTATAACCTGACCAACTCACTGCGACTGGATGAGGAGCTGCCTATATTCGGCGGGTTCTGCAGCACACAAAGCAATTATTTCCTCGTCACCGGGCAGAACAACAGTCAGGAGGACGACAGCCGTGAGGTCATCCGCATCACAAAGTATGACAAAAGCTGGAACAGACTCGGAGCTACGTCTCTCAGAGCTGCCGATACCTGCACTCCCTTTCTTTCAGGAAGCCTCAGGATCCAGGAGTACAATAACATCCTCTACATACGCACCGCACACGAAATGTATGATCACGGCGACGGCAAGCACCATCAATCCAGTTTTACGATCATGTATAACATTCAGACAGGAGCAGTTGACAAGTACCTGCTGAATCAGTCTGATCCCTTTGGCTATGCCAGCCACTCCTTCAATCAGTTCATCAAACGTGACGGAAGCAGCATGATAGTCCTGGATCACGGCGACGCCTATCCCCGGTCAGTCGAGCTGAGAAAGACCTCTATCCCTGCCTTCGGTGCCTACAGTGGCTTCCAGATCAGCACCTCAGATGTAATCTGCATTCCCGGAACCTTAGGCGACAACAGCACCGGCGTTACAGTTGGCGGACTGGAAATATCCGACAGCTCCTATCTTGTGGCGGGAACAACAGTCAACGACCTGAACAGCTACACCGACTCATCCGCAAGGAATGTCTTTGTGGCAGTCGTAGCAAAGGATCTCAGCACAACGACCATGTACAAATATACAAGCTTCACCTCAGACAATACCGGCGCCGGTACTCCCCATCTTGTAAAGCTCTCCGACAACCGTTTCCTGCTGATGTATCAGACCAGCAAGGAGAAGGTCAGCTACATTGAGCTGGACGGTAAGGGCAAGCAGGTGGGAGGCACCCACGAGCTTTTCGGCGCACTGTCCGACTGTGTTCCGGTTGTCAACGGGCAGAAATTGGTATGGTATACATGGCTGAACTATGGCGTGACCTTCTATGAGATAGATATAAACAACCTGGACAGCACCAGCTCCCTGCTGATCTATAATGGTGAGAAATACGTTTCAAAGCGGGAAGAAGAGACTCAGTCTCCCACAGAATCCGGTCTGATCGGTCCTGCTGCCTTTTATGAGCTGTATCCAAGCGGAAACCTGTATATTTTCGGCTGGGGCGATATCAACACCACCAACATATTCAGCAACGACTCACGCATTGAGCACGTATATATCGAGCCGCTGATCACCTCCCAGCCAGCTCTTTTCACCGGATGCTCAGAGCTGAAGAGTGTAAACCTTGCCGACACCATTACCTCAATTAGCGGAAGTCCCTTTATGAACTGCTCAAAGCTGACCAGCGTTAATATTCCTAAGGGAATAAGTGTTATTAACAGTGTGTTTAGCGGCTGTACAGGTCTGACCACAATAGAAATACCCTCCAGCGTAACTACCATTGGTTATTGTGCGTTCAGTGGTTGTACAGGTCTTACAAGCATAACCCTACCCGAATCAGTTACAGCAATAGGCAGTTCTGCATTCTACGGCTGCACTGCTCTGAAAAATGTCAATCTCCCAAGCAAGCTGGAGGTTATAGGTTCAAACGCCTTTAACGGCTGCACGAGCCTTACCTCATTTACAATCCCCTCCTCTGTGGAGAGCATTCAAAGCCAGGCCTTCTATGGCTGCAAGAACCTTTCAACTATAAACATTCCAAATACTGTCAAAAGCCTCGGCAGCTATGTTTTTTACGACTGCAGTTCACTCATCAGCCTCTCAATTCCTGATTCTGTAAAGACTATCGGGACCGGCGCATTCTTCAACTGCACATCCCTCAGAAGCATTACCCTCCCCAGTAAGCTTAATGTCCTTGGGGACTATGTCTTTGCCATGTGCATAGCCCTGGAAAGCATAAATATCCCCACCACAGTAACCAAAATAGGCAACGACACATTCTACGGATGCAGCTCCCTGACATCGCTGGTCATCCCTGATTCCGTTACAAGCATCGGCGAATATGCCTTTTACTGGTGTGCATACGCCACTGATATCAAGCTATCAGACAATCTCCAAAGCATTGGCCCCCATGCATTCCATTCCTGTACACGGCTCAGGACAATTACCATTCCCCCCTCTGTCACCAGCATCGGTGAGTCAGCATTCAACAGCTGTACTAACCTGTCCTCCCTGATAATGAGCAATTCCGTAGAAACCATCGGCAGCTATGTCTTTGATTATTGCAACAATCTGTATGATATCTTCTATTCCGGCACAGAGCAGGAATGGAACGCTATGCTGACCGACAGCTCAGGAAACAATGTCGATATCCGTCTCAGCGAAAAAACCACCATACATTACAATTACAGTACCACACCGCTGGATCTGACCGTTACTCCCGGAAACACCACAATAGCAAAGGGCGGCAGCATCACGATAACCGCTGCCGGAGAGGGCGGCACCTCCCCATATGAATATGCCTTTGCTGCACAGGCTCCCAACGGGACCTGGTACACTCTCAAGGACTACAGCACTTCCGCCTCCTATACCTTCAAGCCCGCATCAGTGGGATATTACACCGTTCGGGTCAAGGTCAGGGATAAAAACAACAGCGAGCAGACAAAGGACTTCATCCTCGCCGTCTCAAGCCTTGCAAACAATTCAAAAATATCCGCTACCACCATAACCAAGGGTCAGAGCATAAAGCTCACCGCTGCGGCATCAGGCGGCACAAGCCCCTACAGCTTTGCCTATGTAGCAAAAGCACCTGACGGCAAGTGGTATGTCCTCAAGAACTACAGTACCGCAGCGACCCACACATGGACGCCCGCTTCAACAGGAAAGTACACCGTTCAGGTCAAGGTCAAGGATAGTGAGAATCTTATTGTGATAAAGTCCTTTGATCTCACAGTCACCACCCTTGCAAACAATTCAAAAATATCCGCTACCACCATAACCAAGGGTCAGAGCGTAAAGCTCACCGCTGCGGCATCAGGCGGCACAAGCCCCTATAAGTATGCCTATGTTGCACAGGCTCCTGACGGCAAGTGGTATGTCCTCAAGAACTACAGCACAGAGACGACCCACACCTGGACGCCCGCTTCAACAGGAAAGTACACCGTTCAGGTCAAGGTAAAGGACAGCAAGAACGCTGTTATCGTCAAATCCTTTGATCTCACAGTCACCACCCTTGCAAACAATTCAAAGATATCCGCTAACACTATCACCAAGGGTCAGAGCATAAAGCTCACCGCTGCGGCATCAGGCGGCACAAGCCCCTATAAGTATGCCTATGTTGCACAGGCTCCTGACGGCAAGTGGTATGTCCTCAAGGACTACAGTACCCTACAGTACCGCAGCGACCCACACCTGGACGCCCGCTTCAACAGGAAAGTACACCGTTCAGGTCAAGGTCAAGGACAGCAAGAACGCTGTTATCGTCAAGTCCTTTAACCTCACTGTCAAGTCCTGATCCCACAAAACCATATCCATTATAGTAAGGCAAAGCCCCTTCCCTTGGTGTTTAATCCTTGGGGAGGGGCAAGCTTTGCCATAATAGACAAGAAATGTGTTTTTTATTGCAAAAGAAAAACAGGTGTGTCACCCAAAGATGACGCACCTGCATTTTTATTCAAAGTAACGGAGATCAAGCCTTGCCTACTGAACCGAAGAGCTCCATCTTCTCCTTGACAGTAGCCTTGATAGCCTCGAAGCCGGGAGCCAGGAGCTTTCTGGGGTCAAAGCCCTTGCCCTGCTGATCCTTGCCTGCCTCGATGTACTTTCTTGTAGCCTCCTGGAAGGAAAGCTGGCACTCTGTGTTAACGTTGATCTTTGAAACGCCAAGAGAGATAGCCTTCTTGATCATGTCAGCGGGGATACCTGTGCCGCCGTGGAGAACCAGAGGCATCTCGCCTGTCTTAGCCTGGATAGCATCGAGAGTCTCAAATGAAAGACCCTGCCAGTTATCAGGATACTTGCCGTGGATGTTGCCGATACCGGCAGCCAGCATATCAACGCCCAGATCTGCGATAGTCTTGCACTCGTCGGGATCTGCGCACTCGCCCATACCTACAACGCCGTCCTCTTCGCCGCCGATGGAGCCTACCTCACACTCGATTGAAAGACCAAGCTGATGAGCTACGTTCACGAGCTCCTGAGACTTAGCCAGGTTCTCCTCAAAGGGATAGTGTGAGCCGTCAAACATGATGGATGTGAAGCCAGCCTTAATGCACTTGTAGCAGCCCTCATATGTACCGTGATCCAGGTGAAGAGCAACCGGAACGGTAATGCCGAGAGACTCGTCCATAGCCTTTACCATAGCAGCTACGGTCTTGAAGCCTGTCATATACTTTCCTGCGCCCTCGGATACGCCGAGAATAACGGGAGAGTTGAGCTCCTGAGCTGTGAGAAGGATAGCCTTTGTCCACTCAAGATTGTTGATGTTGAACTGACCTACTGCATAATGACCTGCCTTTGCCTTTTTCAGCATTTCTGCTGCATTTACTAATGCCATTGTAATCACGCTCCAAATCAAATTTTTATTCAGTATGCGGCTTCATTTGCTCCGCATACATCCATGTTTATTATACAACAAAAGAGGAAAAATAAAAAGGGTTTTTTTGAAAAATTTGTACTCTTTTTGTCAGAGTAAAGCCGATCTCCCTTCCGCCCTTAATATGCAAAAAAACTGCACCCGGACAACGACACCGGAAGCTGAAAATTTGTATATAAAATTCTCATTTCAACAAAAAGACCTGAGCGGACAAAGGATTTGCAGATATAATATTGACTTTTTCGTCAAAAAGCGGTATTTTATATAAGTACGTGATTTATAAATATTCGTGTTAAAATCGGAGTATAAAGAAAAAGGGGATATTTTGAAATGCTTACACTTGATAAGGTCTATCATGCGTCCTATGTATTGAGGGATGTGATCAGACCCACAGATATGATCAATGCCACAAATCTTTCAGATGATTGTGAGCTTTATCTCAAGACGGAAAACCTGCAGGTCACAGGTGCCTTCAAGGCAAGAGGCGCTTACTACAAGATCTCGCAGCTCTCCGACGAGGACAGGTCAAAGGGCGTAATCGCCTGCTCAGCCGGCAACCATGCTCAGGGCGTTGCAAGAGCCGCACAGAAATACGGCATCAAGTCACTGATCTGTATGCCCGACGGTGCGCCTATCTCAAAGGTAGAGGCAACCAAAAAGTACGGTGCTGAGGTCTGTCTGGTAGAGGGAACATACGATGACGCTCACGACAAGGCTGTCGAGCTGCAAACGGAAACCGGCGCCACCTTTATCCATCCCTTTGACGACGAGCTGGTAATAGCAGGTCAGGGCACTATCGGTCTTGAGATACTGGAGCAGCTTCCGGATGTTGACGCAGTAATCGTTCCCATCGGCGGCGGCGGACTTATCAGCGGCGTGGGCTTTGCAATAAAATCCCTCAACCCTAATGTCAAGGTCTACGGTGTCCAGAGCGCAGGCGCTCCCTCAATGTATCTGTCTATGGCTCACCACAGAATAGAGACCCTCGAAAGCGTCAATACCTTTGCAGACGGTATTGCGGTCAAGACTCCCGGAGAGCTTACCTTTGAGCTTTGCAACAAATATGTTGATGAGATAATGACCGTCACAGACGATGAGCTTGCCACTGCCATCCTCTCCCTCATTGAAAAGCAGAAGCTCATTTCTGAGGGCGCAGGTGCCGTATCTGTAGCTGCCGCACTCTTTGACAAGTTCCCCATCAAGGGTAAGAAGGTCTGCTGCCTTGTTTCCGGCGGAAACATCGACGTAACCATCCTGTCAAGAGTTATCGACAGAGGTTTGCAGAAGACCGGCAGACTTGCCGAGTTTACCATTGCGCTTACTGACAAGCCCGGCGAGCTTGAGAGCGTATCAAGGATCATCTCAAAGCTTGGCGCAAATGTTGTTGCCGTAAGCCACGACAGAGCCGACCTCAATACAGACATCAATTCCTGCTATCTGCGTCTTTCACTTGAGACACGCAATTTTGAGCATATCCAGAAGATCAAGGACGAGCTTGCAAGACACGGCTATATGACCGTAAACTAATGGTGTTAAGCCTAATTATATTAATCTATATCGAAAGGAAGTATCCCCATGGCAGAAGTAATCTATACAAAAAACGCTCCCGACGCAATAGGCCCCTATTCACAGGCTATCAAGGTAAACGGACTGGTCTTTACCTCCGGTCAGATAGCTATCAATCCTGAGACAGGCGCTGTTGAATCAGACACCATCGAGGGTCAGACCGAGCAGGTTATGAAAAACCTGAAAAACCTCCTTGAGGCTGCAGGAACTTCAATCGACAAGGCTGTAAAGACCGTCTGCTTCCTGGCTGACATGAACGATTTCGGAGCTTTCAACGCTATCTACGGCAAATACTTCACAAGCAAGCCGGCTCGCTCCTGCGTTGCAGTCAAGACCCTTCCAAAGAACGTTCTCTGTGAGGTAGAGGTCATCGCCGAAGCCTGATTACAGTGGTTACGTTTTAGCACAACCCAAAAATGAAATCTGATTATATACAGGCACGGCAGTCCTGAAGGGGCGCTGTGCCTGTTTTGATAGTTATTATTCTGAGGTGAAAAGCTATGATGGAATATTGCTATGAGTGCGGGACAAGGCTTAGGGAGCGCCAGCTTGAGGGCGAAGGAATGATACCCTATTGTGACGGGTGCGGATGCTTCCGTTTCCCTATCTATTCAACCGCCGTGAGCATAATAGTTCTCTCCCCTGACAAAGAGCAGGTGCTTCTGATACAGCAATACGGCAGGGAAAGCAATATCCTTGTTGCCGGCTATGTAAACCGGGGAGAGTCCGCCGAAGCTGCTGTTGCAAGAGAGCTAAAGGAGGAAACAGGACTCAACGCCCTGTCCGTTCACTTCAACAGGAGCGAATTTTTTGAACGGTCAAACACACTGATGCTGAACTTCACCTGTATTGCCGACAGCACCTCGCTTGAGGGGCTTAACACCAAGGAGGTGGACAAGGCAGAGTGGTTCACCTTTGAGAGAGCAAGAAATGAGATCAGGCCAAACAGCCTTGCAAAAAAATTCCTGCTGGCATATTTTTCAGACATAGAGAAATAGCCTGCAGAAATTCCTTATGGAGCGGTGAAAAAAATGGACTTTACAGAAAAATACACCTCAGACAAGGACGAAAAAATGCTCCTGCGAAGAATAAACGATCTTGTCAAAAGCTCGGAAAAGCACTTCTCGGTGGTATATTCAGGCTTTCTTGACCCTGCACAGCAGGCACTTGTGAGCAGGGTTACAGAGTTTTACGGCTTTATTGAGGCCATAGGCGGCTATGATGACGCAGAGCGCAGGCTTTTAAGGATATGCACAAACGAATACTCCAATGACGATGGGGCGCCCATTGTGCTGTTCACTGCCGAAGCCACAATGAAGGATGCGGAAATTTCCCACAGAGACGTGCTGGGTGCCCTGATGGGTCTGGGGATTAAGCGTGAGATGACAGGAGATATCCTGCCAAACGGAAGCAGACCCCAGTTTTTTTGTCATGCCTCAGTCGCCGACTTTATAGAGCTTGAACTGAAGAAAATCGGAAGGTACAATGTTGAGCTAAGGCGCTCGGAGCGTGCGGAGCTTTATGAAACAAGATACAAGGACATGACCGTAAATATAAGCTCCATGCGCCTGGACTGCATAAGCGCCGAAGACTTTGGCATATCCCGTACAAAGGCGGCAGAGTACATCAGAAAAGGTCTGGTCTTTGTCAACTGGCAGCCAAAGGAGGACCCATCTCTGGAGATCAGGAGCGGAGACAGGATCTCTATGAGAGGCAAGGGCAAGATAGAGGTCACAGGAGTATCCGGCACAAGCCGGAAGGGCAGGCTCTTTGTGGAAATAAGAAAAAAGCTGTAAATCAGCATCAGGGGGACTTTTTCGGCGGCAAGCTCCCCTGTTCGCATTGACAGTCACTTCGATGCAATAGTGCAGTATCCGCAAGATGTCAGTATCAACCGCGAGCGGCCAACTAAGTAATCAGACATTCTGCCGCCGCGAAATTGGGACCGGCAGCTTGCCGCACAATTCGGAATAATTGACATATAATGTTAAAGAAAGATGATACTCACACTGATACGACAATACCGGAAACTGCCGGATGGCGGAGGATCGGGTTTTTTGTGATACAGACAGGGAGATGCTTATATGTCCATGATAAAGAGCTTTGCCATACTCGGCGGAGATAAACGACAGATATTCTGCGGCAAATCTATAGCCGAGGACGGATTCGGGGTGGTTTTCAGCGGATTTGAGAGGTACTCGGGGGAAGCTCCGGTAAGGTCCTGCAGCATGCGGGAGGCTGCGGGTGAATGTGACGCTATCATTCTTCCCCTGCCCTGCTCAAGAAACGGAAAGACTCTGAACGCTCCCTTTGCGGACAGAGAGGTGCTCCTTGAAGAGATCAGCAGCCTTGCAGGCAGCACACCTGTATTCTGCGGCATGAAGAACAGGATGGAAGTCTGCTTTGAGCGAGTGTTTGACTATAGCGACAGAGAGGAATTTGCTGTGGAGAACGCCGTGCCCACCGCAGAGGGCGCAATAGAGCTTGCAATGAGAGAATATGAAGGCACTATCAATTCATCCCGTTGTCTCGTGGCCGGCTACGGAAGAATCGGCAGGGTGCTCTCCTCAATGCTGCAGGGGCTCGGCGGGATAGTGACCGTCAGTGCAAGAAGACTTGGCGATATGGCATTTGCCCGTGCTTCGGGAATGAACGCTATACCTTCGTCAGAGATCAGCGGCAAATATGACATTATTTTCAATACCATCCCTCACCTTGTGTTTGACCCGCAGACCCTCGCCCGCACATCCCCCTCACTGGTCATTGATCTTGCGTCAAGCCCCGGAGGAGTGGATTTTGAGGGTGCAAAAAGACTCAACCTAAAGGCACTACACGCCCTTTCGCTTCCCGGAAAGGCAGCACCGGCAGCTTCAGGTATCATCATCAAAAATGCAGTCTATAACATTATCAGGGAGGAACAACTATGAGCAGTGTCAAGGTCGGATTTGCCCTCTGCGGGTCCTTCTGTACCTTTGAAAAAGCAATAACTCAGATGGAAAGGCTTGCAGAAAAAGATTTCAGGCTTATCCCTATCATGTCATATAACGCATTTTCCACAAGCACAAGGTTCGGCAAGGCTGAGGATATCCGTAAACGAATAGAAGAAATATGCGGCAGGAGCATCATTTCTTCCATAAGCGAAGCCGAGCCTCTCGGCCCGAAGGGGATGACGGATATCATGGTGGTGGCTCCCTGCACGGGAAATACCGCCGCAAAGCTTGCCAATGCCGTCACCGACACTCCGGTCACAATGGCGGTAAAATCTCATCTGCGACAGTCAAAGCCCGTTCTGCTCAGCATAGCGACAAACGATGCTCTCGGCGCCTCTGCTCAGAACATCGGTAAGCTTCTGAACACACGGCATTTTTATTTTGTGCCCTTTTCGCAGGACGATCCTGTCAGGAAGCCTAATTCCCTGGTTGCTGACTTTGATCTTCTCATACCCGCAATGGAGCTTGCTCTGAGCGAAAAACAGCTCCAGCCGGTCATCTGCTGAGACTATGGGGCTATAAACAGTCTATAACACAAAGACGCTCAGGCAACAAATCGGATTGCCTGAGCGTCTTTTATTTGATATTTATACAGTCGCACCTGTCAGCTCTTTGAAGCAGTTGATGCTACTGATGCCTTAGAGCTGCTTTCGTTTGATGAGGGAGGAGCATACTTCTTGCCGTTTACGATCTTCTCGCCGCCCAACTGGCCTGATGCGATCTTGACAAGAGCATCCTCGGGATAAGCGTTATTCTTATCATCAAAGAATATCACATATCCGTCCTTATACTTATCATCCACCTTTATGGTGTAGGTAACCTTCAGATTGTCTGCGGTCATCTTGTAATCGTCTTTCTTCTTTTCGTCCTTGAGCACGGAATCGGTCAGGGTCTTGAGCTCAGACTGATCCTTATAGTAAAGTGCATAGACCGTATCTCCCCATGCACTGGGCTTCTCAAAGGTGATGGTGATCTGCTTCTTAAAGAGTCCGCTGAAGAAGAATATGTAGATAGCAATACCCACAAGGGCAAGGGCAAGGATAACCACTACAATAATCGGCACCAGATTCTTGTTTTGTGTCTTTGGAGCAGTTACCACGTTGACGTTGCTGACCTTGATCTGCTTGCCGTCAAACTTCATCGGCTGCACCTCGACCTTATCTGCATCCTTGAGGAAATCATCCTCAACACTCTTTCTCCTACCAGCCCTCTTGTCGGCCTCTATCTGTCTGTGGAGGTCTCTTACATAGGAATCCTGATCGAAGTTGGGGTTATTGGAGGTCTCCTGAGGAGGCAGGTCCGCAAGTCTCTCACCTGTAGGAGTAAACTCTGTTTTCTCCTGCTCGATGGGCTGAAGCTCTATCTTGCCGCCGCGCTGTGCGCCCTGTGCCGGAGCGCCTGTCCACTGTCTCTGAGGTCTCGGCGGACGCTGACCGGGCTGTCCCTGAGGAGGACGCTGACCCTGCTGTCTCTGCTGGGGCTGAGAAGGAACCTGCTGAGGTGCCTGTCCGTTAAACTCATTGGGGTTGGATGACCACTGCTTCTGAGGTCTCGGAGGACGCTGGCCGGGCTGTCCCTGAGGAGGACGCTGGCCCTGCTGTCTCTGCTGGGGCTGAGGCGGAACCTGCTGAGGTGCCTGTCCGTTAAACTCATTGGGGTTAGATGACCACTGTCTCTGAGGACGCTGAGGTCTCTGCTGAGGCTGCTGGGGAGCCTGCTGCTGCGGAGCCTGAGGCTGAGGTGCCGCTGCCTGCTGTACGGGCTGTGCGGGTGCCTGAGCCTGAGGATTAAACTCGTTGGGATTAGATGACCACTGTCTCTGAGGTCTCTGCTGGGGCTGCTGGGGAGCCTGCCTTACCGGAGCCTGAGGCTGGGGTGCTGCTGTCTGCTGCACTGGCTGTGCAGGAGTCTGAGGTGCCGGAGCATTGTCAAAGTCGTTTATGGGGTCGCCATTGCTTGTATAAGCCTGAGCGCCGCTGCCGCTCTTCATTTCGGGAAGTGCGTTATCTATTTCTTCGCCCTGAATAGGAGAAAGAGGAACCGCAGGAGTATTAGCGATCTCCTCCATTGTGACCTCTCTCTCAAGCTGCATCGGAGGAAGGACCTCCTTCTCAGCCTCCTGAGCCAGGGGATCAAGCTTGAATGCCGGAGTGTTTGCTATTGTAGTCACCGATACGGGCTTTTCAAGGGTCATGGGCGGGAGCACACCCTTTGAACCGTCGGGCATATCCGGGAGATTATCAATATCGTTTACCTTTTGTGAAATATCCACCTGAGGCTTCGGAGTGGTCCTCTGCTGGAACTTGGCAAATATATTGCCGCCGCCCTGACGAGCCGCAGCCTGAGCTGCCTCAGCTCTTGCCTGCTGCTCTGCTGCGAGTCTTGCCTGCTCCGCTGCCCTTGCCTGAGCCGCAAGCCTTGCCGCCTCTGCTGCCTGAGCCTGCTCTTCGGCAATCCTTGCCTGCTCAGCAAGTCTTGCTTCTTCTGCAAGTCTGGCTTCCTCAGCAAGCCGAGCTTCTTCTGCAAGTCTTGCTTCTTCAGCAATCCGCGCCTCCTCTGCCAGTCTCGCTTTCTCTGCTTGCCTTGCTTCCTCCTCGATCTGTTCCCTTGATTTTCCTTCCTTAATGTTGTAACCGCAGAAAGGACAATCTTCACCGTTGTTAATTATGTTATTACCGCACCCGGGGCAATTTATCAAGAGTGCCATAGCAAAGTCTCCTCCGTGAATTTTTATTTGTCTAAATGTACAAAATATACATTTTTACTCGTATAATATTATAATATATCTTACATTTATAGTCAATCGTTTATGTTTAATTTAATAAATTTTATCACATTAGCTAAAATTAGCCAGTTTTTTTATCGTAAAATCTCTAAAACAGTGAGTCAGCCCGGGATGTATTCTCCTTCATTGAGACGAATGATTCCAATGCATAATAATTCATAACATTACCCAAAAACCATATCAAACATTATACAATCTGACCATAGAAGAATGTTTAATTTTATTGCTTTTTACTTGTTGACAAAGGGTATGATTATAGTCTATAATTATACGGTATCGTAATGACACAAACCCCTGCCTTAGGGCGGATGGGAGGGAAAATAAATGGCTGAAATCCGTATTAAGGATAACGAATCCCTTGAAAGCGCACTCAGAAGGTTCAAGAAGCAGTGTGCAAGAGGCGGTATCATCGCTGAGGTTCGTAAGAGAGAAGCTTATGAAAAGCCTTCTGTTAAACGCAAGAAGAAGTCTGAAGCTGCTCGTAAGCGTAAGTACAAGTAATCTGCAATTGTACAAACAATTTAAGGATATTTCCGTTTTTGCACTCTGAGTTTGCTTTGGCAGACTTCTGTTCTGCGGCGGAAATATCTTTTTTGCTTTTATAGACAAAACGCATAAGTACGGGAGGAATGACCCTATGAGCCTGTTAATGCCTACCATCGCACTTAGAAAGGTCACAGACATAACTCCGGAGATGCTCAAAAAGCTCGGCACCGACGCCATCCTGCTGGATGTGGACAACACTCTCGCCCCGCCGGATTCAAAGATCCCCTACGAGGGTGTGCAGGAATGGATTAAGATGATCAAGGCGTCAGGGATACACATAGTCATCTGCTCTAACAACTTCAAAAAGAGAATCAAGCCCTTTTCGGACAGTATCGGCCTTGACTGCGTCGCCATGAGCCTGAAGCCCTTCCCCTTCGGCTTTAACAGGGCAAAGCGCAAGCTGAAGGAAAAACCAAATTCCGTCCTGGTGGTAGGCGATCAGATATACACCGATGTGCTGGGGGCAAATCTTGCGGGAATGAAGTCCATCCTGCTGCTGCCAAGATCGGAGGAGCACGGCTGGTCGATCTGGCTCAGGCGCAAGATGGAAAAGGGCAAGCGTAAAAAAATCAAGCTTTACGGTGAGGATGAAAAAAATGTCAGTAAAGGAAACAGATAAGATAGATGCTATCGGCGTTGAGGAGAGCACAAACACCCTTGTTCTTCTGGTCAGCGACCCCTTCCAGTGGAAGATACAGGAATATGAGCACCTGAAGGCCTTTCAGACCAAGATAAACAATTATGTGCACTTTATCGAATCGGGACAGTACAGGACAAAGTATCCTGACAGAAGTTTTGACAGCTTCAGGATAGAGGCTGTTTTTAAATATCGGTGGAGCGATGCCGGAGAGAGCTTCTTCTCGGCAGGAAAAAAGCAGCTTGCAGAGCGGGGCATTGATTTCAGCTACAAACTAAAGGAGGTGCAGCAGTGAAAAAGATTCTTTTTATTCTGGGACCAAATCTTAATATGGTGGGCATCCGTGACAGGCACGTCTATGGCACGGATACTGCCGAAAGCATAGAAAACGAGGTAAGGCAGAGAGCCGAAAGTCTCGGGCTGGAGCTTGAGGTCTTTCAGTCCAACCACGAGGGGGACATTGTTGACAAGCTGCACTCTGCCTATGGCTGCACTGACGGAATAATGATCAATGCAGGCGCCCTCACACACTACAGCTATGCCCTCAGGGACGCTATCGAGGCAGTGCAGATCCCCACCATCGAAACCCATATGTCAAACATCTATTCCCGTGAGGAATTTCGCCACAAGTCGGTGATATCCGCCGTTTGCAAGGGGTGTATCGCAGGCTTCGGCAAGAGGAGCTACTTCCTTGCTCTGGAAGCCTTTTCTGAAATGCTTTGACGACCGGAGGGCTTCACATGAATAACAGAACATCCGAGCTTGCTGGCCTCCTGCCTGAAAATGCAGATGCCGCTCTCATCATTTCCGAGGCCAACCGCAGATACTTTACTGATTTCGTTTCGTCCCTGGGCTACCTTTTTGTGACAAGGGACGGGGCGTTCCTGTTGGTGGACTCACGCTATGAGGAAGCGGCAAAGTGGCAGGCAAAGAACTGCAAAGTGATACTTTTTAAGAACCTGTCAGAGACAATAAAGGACCTTATCACCAGCAAAAAGCTTAAAAGGATCATGCTTGAAGGCTCAGCCTTCACGCTGAACGATGCTGAGGATATGGAGAGGATATTCGCAAATGCAGGAGCCTCAGCCATAAAGACCAAGGATCTCGACAAGCTGATAAGACAGATGAGGATAGTCAAGACCTCAGCCGAAATAGGAAAAATGCGTCGTGCCCAGAGCATTACCGAGGACGCCTTTGTGCAGACCTTAAAACTGATTCGTGAGGGCGTAACCGAAAAGGAGCTGGCTCTTGAGCTTGAGTTCCGCATGAGAAGATCAGGTGCTGAGAGCGTTTCCTTTGATCTGATCGTGCTGACAGGCCACAGGACATCCATGCCCCACGGAGTGCCTGATTTTACGACTGTAAGGCGAGGCGACTTCATACTCTTTGACATCGGCGCAACATATCAGGGCTATCACAGCGATATGACAAGGACTGTGTCGCTGGGCAAGGTTGACCGTGACTCCAGGCGCATATACGACACAGTGCTTCAGGCGCAAAAAAACGCCCTTGAGGCAGTGTGTGCAGGCGTAAGCTGCATGGAGGTGGATTCTAAGGCGAGGTCATATATCGATGCGGCGGGCTATGGAGAATACTTCGGACACTCTACCGGACACGGCGTCGGCATTGAGATACACGAAGCTCCCTCAGTGTCCCCCACAAACGACTTCATTCTCCGCAGCGGAATGGTCATCACTGTTGAACCCGGCATATATGTACCCGGAAAATGCGGAGTGCGCATCGAGGACATGATAGTGGTTTCGTCAGACGGATATATCAACCTGACCTCTCTTTCTAAAAATCTGATAGAGCTGTAATTATCAAGCACTGTCAGACTTAGCTCACGTCTTGCAAAACCGGCTAAGTTGTAAAATAAAATGGCAAAAAAAATAGACCCATATTGAAACCTATGGTAAAATGTTAAGCGACAAAACCAACATAACCGGAGGTAACAATAT
>CACXMR010000045.1 GCA_902768825.1 uncultured Ruminococcus sp. | reverse complement strand
GGCGGTACGGGCATGATAGATCTCGTCAAAATAGCTGGAATTCTGAAAGCTGAAACGCGCGGGCAGGGTGTCCTGCTCGTCGCAGAGCTGGGGCAGACTGCTTTGAAGGGGCAGGGGCTGTCCGTCCCCGTCCAGGGCAAGCACCTCCCCCAGCCAGGGGATGCCGGTCGTGGAGCGGATGCGGATGCAGCGGGGCCGCAGCTCGCTTTCTGGAAAGATGCAGTTCCACTTGAGAACGGCGATATAGTTCTGGTCAAAATGGCTGACGAAAGAGAAGGTCTCCCCATCCTCGGAATAGGAGATGTCATAGCCCCCCTCGCCCACGCCGCAATAGAGCACCAGCTCGCTGGGGACGCCGCCCTCGGACAGCGTCAGCAGCGCAGGCTGATCCGGGGAGATCTGCACAAAGGTCTCCGGCGTGCGGAGCGTACCCAGGCGGAAAAAGGCCGTACAGGCATAGACCAGCGTGATCAGCAGGATCGGCAGCAGGTCCCTGCGGGAGAGCGCGCGGCCCCGGTCCTCCAACAGCAGCCTGGTTGCCTTCCGTCCCCCTGCGGGAGAGGGAGCCTCCATAGGCAGCAGGCACCTGTTCAGATGGGGAAGGGTCAGGAAAAAGGACAGCAGCAGCAGGACCGTGAGGAGCGGGAACAGATAGCTCAAGATATTCATAGCGTCATTCTCCGGGAATAGACAGAGCGGGACAGAACCCTCCCGCTCCGCAGTTTTCATTTTTTCAGCGCAGCAGCTGGTGCAGCTCCTTATTCTGGGCGGATCTCCTCAGCTCACGCTCAATACGGTTGTTTATCTTGTCGATCTGCTTCAGATACTGAAGATATTTTGTTGCCATCCTCAGCATGATATGCAGCACGAAATGGGTCTTGTAGGATGTGATGACGTTTTTTACCACTCCCTCCGAAAACTCGCTGAGGACAGGGTTCTCGTCCAATGCAATGGTAATGACGTTTTTGTCGGTTATCATTATTGCAAGCGGCATGGTGGAATAGGTAATGTTCCTGTTGACCTTCTCCACCATAGGAGCATCTATGATTATCAGGGTCGTGCCGTCCTCGCTGTCGATATGTGACGACTCCTCCTCATCAAGCGCCGAGCGCATAAGCTCAGGCGGTATCCTGAAGTTGTCCAGCAAAAACTGCACCTCATCATCCTCAGGAGCGATGCAGTTTACCCAGCAGCCCTGCTCATATTCCTTTATCTCTACTATTTTTCCGTCTATTGTCTTGAAGTAGCTTATCATTCCGGACGCCTCTTTCTATCAGAAGAGCCTCATGGCGCAATTGCCCCCGACCCTTCCGGTTATTTGCAGATTATTTCGTTTTCCATAAGGATCAGGACTCACCCTCTACCACCTCACTAAGCTCCGTTTTTTAGAGATACATATTCATTATAATATTTTTCGTCGGAATAATCAACCCAAATTTAAGCAAAAACCTTCTCATCGCCGGATTTTTACAGATAAGCCTTATCTGTACATAATACTACCCACTCCACGAGTGCCATATTGAAGCCTGACCCTGCCT
Organism: uncultured Ruminococcus sp.; assembly: GCA_902768825.1. Taxonomy (GTDB): domain Bacteria; phylum Bacillota; class Clostridia; order Oscillospirales; family Acutalibacteraceae; genus UBA1213. The sequence goes on along the minus strand of CACXMR010000045.1, from coordinate 24,734 downwards.
GTGGTATAATCATCATGATTATACAATAACCCTACGGAGATGATTTTATGGAAAGTGCATTGCTTATTATGGGAGCTGTTATCATCATTTTGCTGATGATCATACTGATAAGGCTGTTTAGAAAAGGACAAGGCGCCAATGAGTATAAGCACCTGTCAGAGGAGATATCCGCCATGCTGGAAAACGAAAGACAGGAAAATCGTCAGTCACTGTCGGAACTTAAAAGAGAGATGTCGGGCAGCATGAGCGACAATATGCGCTTTTTGAGCGAGCAGCTCATCAGCAGTCAGAGCCACGCTTCGGCGGGACAGGCACGGCACACCTCAGAGCTGTTTGCAGCTCAGAAGAGCCAGCTTACACTGATCGGCAGCTCACAGTCGGAACAGACCTCTCTCATGCAAAAAAGCATGGAAAAGCAGCTTGCAGACATGGACAAGAGCATCAACAACCGTCTCATCCAGCTTGAAGCACGTTTTGCAAGCATTGAAGCAAGCATAGAAGGTAAGCTTCTGGGCATACGCACCACCGTTGACACTCAGCTTGGCAGCATCAGAGAGGACAACAACAAGCAGCTTGACAAGATAAGGGGCACCGTGGAGGAAAAACTGTCACAGACCCTTGAATCAAGGATGAATGAATCCTTCAGGCTTGTAAGCGAGAGACTGGAGCAGGTGTATAAGGGACTCGGAGAAATGCAGAACGTCGCAAAGGGCGTGGGAGACCTTAAAAGGGTACTGTCCAACGTCAAGACCAGAGGAATACTGGGTGAGGTGCAGTTAGGTGCGATACTTAGAGAGATACTCACCCCCGACCAGTATGAAGAAAACGTGGTGACAATACCCGGAAGCAGCAACCGGGTAGAATTTGCGGTGAAGCTGCCGGGAACCAGCGAGGGGGAGCAGATCTATCTGCCCATAGACTCCAAATTCAACGGAGACGCATACACAGCATTGCAGCAGGCGTATGAGGCCGGCGACAGGGACCTGGTCACCCGCAGGCGCAAGGAGCTTGCCGAAGCCATAAAGAAGTGTGCAAAGGACATCAGAACAAAGTATATTTCATCCCCTCACACAACCCAGTTCGGAGTGATGTTCCTTCCGGTGGAGGGGCTTTATGCAGAGGTAGTGAGCATACCGGGACTTGTTGAGGAATTGCAGCGCAGTTACAGTATAAACGCAGCAGGCCCGTCAACCATGGCAGCAATGCTCAATTCACTGAGAATGGGGTTCCAGACACTGGCGGTACAGAAGCGAAGCGGTGAGGTATGGAATGTACTCTCGGAGGTAAAGGCAGAGTTTGAGACTTTTGAGAAGGTTCTGACAGAGACTCAGGGGAGGATAAGGAAAGCAGAGGAAGGACTTGAGGCCCTGGTAGGAACGAGAACGAGGAAGATCAACCGCACCCTGAGCGGGCTGACCGGAGCCGGCAAGCTGCCGGTCCCGACTTCGCAGCCCTAAGATGTTCCCAAAGGCGACAACACAAAAGTTTTGCTCAAGCTTTTTCAAAAGCTTGCAGGGTACAGGGGTGCCGGTCTCATGTTGTCAGTGCGAGTTTCAATGCAAAATCGGCTCCGGCGGCTCAAAGTGCTTTAAAAAGGGACAAGTCAAAAGTTTTTTTGTCGTCTATGGGGCAGTTGATTTTATTCGGGCTATAGTATAAAATAATACCATAACGACAGGAGGTCTTGATTATGGGTAAATTACAATTCGCCGCACCCTGCCTTATGGGTCTTGAGGGGCTGTGCGCCGATGAACTGAAAAGACTTGATATACAAAACGTCAGAGCCGAAAACGGCCGTGTTCTCTTTGAAGGAGATTTTTCCGCCCTCGCCAGGGCTAACCTTTGCTCTCGCTACGCCGAAAGAATACAGATACTCCTCGGCGAGTTCCCTGCCTATAGCTTTGAGGATCTCTTCCAGGGGGTAAACCGTCTGCCTTGGGAAGAACTAATCGGCAAAACCGATTCCTTCCCCGTAAAAGGGCACTGCGTCAGCTCAAAGCTCTCCAGCGTCCCCGATTGCCAGAAGATCATCAAAAAAGCCGTGGCTAAACGTCTCGGCACAAAATATGGCACCTCTTGGCTCGAAGAAACGGGCAGCCTGCATCAGATACAGTTCCTCATAATAAAGGACCGCTGCAGCATCCTGCTGGACACCTCAGGTCAGGGTCTGCACAAAAGAGGCTATCGTGCCAATTCCGCAGCCGCCCCTATCAAAGAGACCCTCGCCGCAGCTATGGCAGAGCTTTCCAGAGTGCGCCCCTTCAGCACCGTCATAGACCCCTTCTGCGGTTCGGGTACTATCCTTATAGAATCGGCTCTCAAGGCAATGAATATCGCTCCAGGTCTGCGCAGGAGCTTCTCAGCGGAAAGATGGAGCGCTGTACCCTCATCAGTATGGGCTGCCGAAAGAGAACGGGCAATGGACAGCATTGACCACAGTGCGGAATTTCAGGCCTTCGGCTATGATATTGACCCCGAAGCTGTAAATCTTACTCTCGAAAACGCCAAAAAAGCAGGAGTCGATGGACGCATAAGGGCTGAGGTAAGGGATATAAGAGATTTTTCCGCCGACCAGGAAAGGGCTGCGGTAATTTGCAACCCACCCTATGGAGAAAGACTTCTTGATATGCAGCAGGCAAGGGAGCTTTATAAGGTCATGGGAGAAAGGTTCACCCAGAAAAGAGGCTGGAGCTACAGCATCATAAGCCCTGATGACAGCTTTGAGGACACCTTCGGCAGACCCGCAGACAAGCGCAGGAAACTCTATAACGGCATGATAAAATGCCAGCTCTATATGTACTTCAGAGTGAACAAGGAAATGTAATGAAATTTTGACATGATACTGAAGGGAGGTGCGGAAAATGGGCTTTGCACATCTTCACCTGCACACGGAATATAGTCTTCTGGACGGTGCCTGCCGCATAAACAGGCTCTTTGACAGGGTAAAGGAGCTGGGACAGGAGGCTGTCGCCATCACCGACCATGGGGTCATGTTTGGAGTGATAGATTTTTATAAAGCGGCAAAGGCTGCCGGGGTAAAGCCCGTTATCGGCTGCGAGGTATATGTGGCACCGAGGAAGCGTACTGACAGACTTCCGGAGCTTGACAGAGAGAGCCGTCATCTGGTGCTGCTGTGCGAAAACAGCATCGGCTACAAAAACCTGATAAAGCTTGATTCCCTCGCCTGGACAGAGGGCTTCTACGGCAAGCCGAGAGTGGATATGGAGCTGCTGGAAAAATATCACGAGGGACTCATCGCCCTTTCCGCCTGCCTTGCCGGAGAGATACCGAGAGCGCTGCTCAGGAACGACTATGAGGGTGCAAAGCGCACGGCACTTGAATTCAAAAGAATATTCGGAGAAAACAACTTCTTTTTGGAGCTGCAGGATCACGGCATAGCGGAGCAGCGAAGAATAAATCCCCAGCTCATAAGGCTCTCGGAAGAGTGCTCAATCCCGCTGGCGGCAACCAACGACTGCCACTATGTGCAGCGTGAGGACAGCAGCCTGCAAAACGTATTGCTTTGCATCCAGACCAACAAGACCCTTGACGACGACAACCCAATGCGCTTCCCCACAGACGAGTTTTATATCAAGAGCGAAAAGGAAATGCTCTCCCTCTTCCCCGACCACCCGGAGGCTATAGAAAACACCGCAGAAATAGCCCGCCGCTGCAACGTGGACTTTGAGTTTGGAGTGCGCAGGCTGCCGCATTTCGACGTGCCGGATGGCACGGACCATACGGAATACTTCCGCAGGGAATGCTACAAGGGTCTGCACCGCCGCTATGGCTATACCCCCGACCCGGCGCTCACCGAAAGAATGGAGTATGAGATAGGCACCATTGCGGAGATGGGCTTTGTGGACTACTTTCTCATCGTAGGAGACTATGTGCGCTATGCAAAGGAACACGACATTCCCGTTGGACCGGGCAGAGGTTCCGGCGCAGGAAGCCTTGCAGCCTACTGCCTCGGCATCACAGGTCTTGACCCCATAAAGTATGACCTGATCTTCGAGAGGTTCCTCAACCCCGAAAGAGTGAGTATGCCCGATTTTGATATAGACTTCTGCACCGAAAGGCGGCAGGAGGTCATCGACTATGTAAAATCAAAGTACGGCAGCGACCATGTAGCTCAGATAGCGTCCTTTGGCACCATGGCCGCAAAGGGCGCCGTCAGAGACGCAGGCAGAGCCATGGGACTGCCCTATGCCATGTGCGACAAGGTGGCAAAGCTCATTCCCGGCGACCTTAACATGACCATAAGCAAAGCCCTCGCCACGTCTCCTGATCTGAAAGCTCTCTATGACAGCGAGCAGTCCGTCAAGGAGCTGATCGACACCGCCGCCTCACTGGAGGGTATGCCGAGACACATGACAATGCACGCAGCCGGAGTAGTGATTACAGAGGAGCCTGTAAGCAATTATGTTCCCCTGGCAAAAAACGATGATTCAATAGTGACGCAGTTTACCATGACGACCCTTGAGGAGCTGGGACTGCTGAAAATGGACTTTTTAGGCCTTCGCAACCTCACTGTGATACACGATGCCGAGCTGAGCATTCGCCGGGAAAAACCTGATTTTGACATAGAGCGTGTGCCCGACAACGACAGCAGGGTCTATGAGCTGTTTTCCTCCGGAGACACAGAGGGCGTGTTTCAGTTTGAGTCAAGGGGCATGAAAAACGTACTCATGCAGCTGCGGCCACGTTCCCTTGAGGATATCATAGCAGTGCTTTCTCTCTACCGTCCCGGACCCATGGACTCCATCCCCAGATATATCGAAAACCGACACCATCCGGAGAAAATATCCTACCGACATCCCCTCCTTGAGCCGATACTCAGAGTCACCTGCGGCTGCATAGTCTATCAGGAGCAGGTCATGCAGATCTTCAGGAGCCTTGCGGGTTACTCACTGGGGCGGGCTGACATAGTGCGCCGTGCCATGTCAAAAAAGAAAAAGAGTGTCATGGAGCAGGAGCGGAAGGTATTTATCTACGGTCTGGAGGACGACAGCGGAAATGTACTCGTGGAGGGCTGCATAAGGCGGGGTGTGCCCGAGGAAACGGCAAAGGAGATATTCTCCGAGATGGAGAGCTTTGCCTCCTACGCCTTCAATAAATCCCACGCCGCCTGCTATGCCCTTGTATCCTACAGGACGGCCTATCTGAAGCTGCACTATCCCTGTCAGTATTTTGCTGCCCTGCTCACAAGCGTGCTGGACAGCTCTGTCAAGGTGGCGATCTATACCGATGAATGCAGCCGACACGGCATAAGAGTCACGCCGCCCCATGTGAATACCAGTGAGGCGGGCTTTACCGTGGACGGTAATATGATAAAGTTCGGACTTCTTGCAATAAAGAATTTAGGCAGGGCACTTATCGACAAGATCATACGGGAACGACGGAACGGAAGGTTTACCTCATTTTATGAGTTTTGCCGCAGGATGTACGGTCCCGAACTGAGCCGCAGGGCACTGGAAAGCCTTATCAAGTGCGGTGCCCTTGACGACCTTGGCGCTAACCGCCGTCAGATGATCCTATCCTCTGACGCATTTCTCCATGCCATCTCCATCGAGAAGGACAGCGCTGTTGACGGTCAGCTTGACCTTTTCGGCATGGTAAACGGCGGCAGCAGTGAGCCAAAGCTTCCAGTGATGGATGAATATTCACCTCAGGAGCTGCTTGACATGGAAAAGGAGGCTGCGGGGGTATACCTGACGGGTCATCCTTTGTCGGAGTATGACAGCGTGATGACAGCCCTGCACACCGACAGGATAGACGAAATCACAGACAGCGACAGCAGCGTTTATACAGACGGCAGAAAGGTAGACGTGTTTGCTGTCATTGCAGGAATAAAGGTCAAGATCACAAAGAGCGGTCAGCAGATGGCATTTGTGAGGATCGAGGACAAATACGGCTCCATGGAGATGATAGTTTTCCCAAGGACGCTGGCAGAGTATGGAGGAATACTTACAGAAGGGGCGATACTGCGCATCGGCGGAGTGATACAGTGCCGTGACGAGGACGAAAGATCGCTGATATGCAACACATTGCAGACACCGCCGAAGGAGGTTCCGGCAAAATCAGGCGAAACCCTTCCGGACAGAGACGGCGAGGGCACGGCTGCTCAAAAGGGAAAGAAAAACTCTCCGGGGCTTTATCTGCGGGTACCCAACGACCACTGTGAGGAGTATCGCAGAGCGAAACAGATAACGGACATATTTGACGGAAGCTGTCCCCTGTTCATTTACTTTACCGAGACGAAGAAGCTATGGCGCACACCCACGTCCATGTTTGTTGACCCGAATCCGGTAATGCTGCGAGAGCTGCAAAAGAGACTATCTCCGGAAAATGTTGCACTCATCACCTGAGTCTCGCCTACCGGCACCCCCGAAAACGCTGTTCGCACCGGCGGCTCGCCGGCTCAGAGCACCCCAAGGGCACTTGTTTCTTTTGCAGTAATTGTGAAATTCTTGCTTTTGGGGTTGCAATCCACCGGACATTATGATATAATCGCAGACGGAGAATGAAAAATGCGGGTGTGGTGAAATTGGCAGACACGCAAGATTTAGGTTCTTGTGTCGTAAGGCGTGCAGGTTCAAGTCCTGTCACCCGCAGAATCGCCCCTCGCTCGCGCTTGAGGGCTCAGTGAATAGTGAATGGTGAATAGTGAATAGTTTATAGTAATGCTTTGAGGGGCGATTCTGTATTATTCGTTATTCACTATTCACTATTCTCTTTTCACTAAAGAAAAAGGGAAATGTTTATGTATAGTGAAAGCCCGTTGTTGGAAAAATCGTTAAAATTCGCTACCAGAATAGTAAAGCTTCATCAATATCTTGTAAAAGAGAAAAAGGAGTCAATAATTTCAAAGCAAATAATCCGAAGCGGAACATCTATTGGTGCAAACGCAAATGAAGCTGCATACGGTGTAAGCCAGGCCGATTTTATTGCTAAGCTACAAATATCATCGAAAGAAACAGAATATTGGCTCAGATTACTTGTACAGAAACGCCCCCTCACTACGTTCTGGGGCTCATATAATAAAGAATAGAGATTAAATAATGAATAAATAATAAATAAGAAAGAGTCTGACCGGGCGTTTCTGTATTATTATTTATTCTTTTTTATTTATTCTTGATTATTTAATACTGCTTCCTTTTGCGTTATTCTCCACGACACTGAGGGCAGACTTCTATACGGATAAAAAATTATAAAGATACAGAAGGAAACACCACCATTCTGAAAAGCCAGAGCGGTGGTACATTTTATGTAGTAGCCGCCGGAGCTGGACAACGGACTATGGCAGCAAAGCAAAGGCATTATAGTACAGTTTTGCCAATAAGGGACTATAGCAGCCATTTAATGGCTGATCCCGTAAAAAATCAGATTATAAGTGAGTTTTGTGTTGACTAACCGGAATAATTCGGCTATAATCTATTTAAAGGACAGTGATTATAATGAAAATTGTATTGACAGATGCGCAGACCGTAATCGATGAGCTCGTGAATGCCGACAGGCTCAGGGAATTCGGCGAGGTAGTGGAATACGGACTGCTTAAATATGACGAAGTGGCTGAAAGAGTAAGCGATGCGGATATGATAATCTGCAACAAGACTTTGATGGACGCAGGCAGTCTCAGACTGGCAAAAAAGCTGCGCTATATAGGTCTGTTCGCCACAGGCTACAACAATATAGACATTCCCTATTGCAGGACCCACGGCATTACCGTGTGCAACGCCGGAGCCTATTCCACAAGCGCAGTGGCACAGCATACCTTTGCACTGATATTGGAGCACTATAACAAGGTTGCCAGATATAATGATTTTGTCGCAAGGGGCAGATGGAAACGCAGCCCTACGTTTTCACCGTTTGTATACCCTCTGAATGAACTTGGAGGCAAGACCATCGGAATCGTAGGTCTCGGAGCCATCGGTCAGGCCGTGGCGAGGATAGCCCTTGCCTTTGGGATGAGGGTGGTCGCCTACAACAGAAGACCGAGAGGCGTATCCGGTGTCGAAATGCTGAGCTTTGAGGAGCTGCTGAGGGTAAGTGACATCGTGACCGTGCACTGCCCGCTTAATGCAGATTCAAAGGAGATGTTTGACAGCGAAAGCTTTGCAAGGATGAAGAAGGGTGCACTTTTTGTCAACACCGCAAGGGGCGGAGTGATGTCAGAGAAGGATCTGTGTGATGCCCTGAACAGCGGTCATCTGGGCGGCGCCTGCATTGACACACTAAACGTAGAGCCGATGGAGGAAGACTGCATCCTGATGGAAGCAAAAAACTGCATTATTACACCTCACATTGCATGGGCTCCTGTAGAGACGAGGGAACGGCTGATGGACATTGTAGCGGGAAACATCAGAGCATTTCTGAGCGGGGTGCCGAGAAACGTTGTGACCTAAAAACGAGCATAAATAGCAACCGGAAAAAAGGAATGATACTCTCAGAGGAAAGGGGTGTCGGAAATGAGCGTACTGTTAACCGAAAGACTCAGACTGCGGCCCTTCAGGGATGGGGATGCCGAAGCTATGTTCCGCAACTGGACAAATGATGAGGAAGTCGCAAGGTTTTGCCGCTGGTATAGGCACAAGGAGCTGAAGAGCACAAAATGGCTGCTTGATCTGTATTTACGGGAAGCCGCAGAGGGCTTTGACCATCGCTGGGGGATAACTCTGCTTGAAAACGATGATGAGGTCATTGGTTCTGTAGAGGTAGTGGGAGTGAAGAACCACGACCAAAATGCCGAGATCGGTTATGTAATGGCGAGGCGTTACTGGAACAAGGGCTACACCACGGAAGCGGTCAAGGCGGTCATTGAAGAGCTGTTCCGGTGCGGGTACACGGTAGTATGCGGGCGGCGGCATACCGACAATCCGGCATCGGGCAGAGTAATGGAGAAATGCGGTATGCACTTCACAGGGATGGACCGTGAGGTAAGGAAATACACGGAGTACGATATGTGCGACGTGATGGTTTATGAGATTGTAAGGGACGACAACAAAATGTATCAGCAGGAGTGATACTAAATGAAAGCGAATGTCGTGATCGGTCTGGTGATCTGCGGGCCGATTTTGCTCATAATGTTATTCATTATGTACGGTCTATGGATGTACCCTAAAAAAATGAAGCAAAAGTATGAGATCTGCACGTCAAGGACTATCGGAACAGTAAAGAGCATCAGGGTAGCAGGAAAAGGAAACGGCCCTCATCCAAGCGTATACCCTACCATCACCTACACTACAGCAAGAGGCGAGGTCATCAGCTCGAACGAAGGCGTAAAGGGTGACGGGACTCCCTACAAGGTCGGTGACACCGTGACCGTGTTTTATGACCCGCAGAATCCAAAGAATCATTATCTTTCAAACGATCCGATGCCTGAGGAAGCCAGCAAAACAGGTCTTGCAATTGTAATAATGTGTCTGATATTTACTGTCATCACCCTGCTGCTGTGTTTCTTTGCGTGGTAGCGCAGAGCCTGCGGTCAGGGGGACTTTTGCGAAAAAGTCCCCCCAGTCTCGCCTGTAGGCTCGGTCGGTGCCGACTTTGCGATGTATGTCATTGCGGAGCTATGCTTCTATGTCCTCGTGAAGATAGTAACAACCGCGAGGGTGCAGTTTTGGTTCGTACACAGAGCGGAACGGAGTGAAGCGAACCCCGCGAACAGGGGAGCGCAGGCTCTGCGCCGGCAAGCTTCCGCACCCGACTTCGCGCTGATAGTCATTCTGAAAATATAATTTTGTGTCCGCGGGATGAAATAAAGTTACATCCGCGAGGGTGCATTTTCGGCTTGAACACAGAGCGGAACGGAGTGAAGCGAACCCCGCGAATTGGGAGCGCAGGCTCTGCGCCGCGAATTGGGAGCGCAGGCTCTGCGCCCGCGCCCGTGTTCGCACTGATTGTCACTCTGACAAAATATTTCCGTGTCCGTGTGATGATACAAATTCAAGTCCAAAAAACTAAGCCTGATTTCCTCGGGAATCAGGCTATTTCTTATTCTTATATATCAGAGGCTAACGTGTCTCACCTGTCGGCACCCCAAGGGCACTTGTTTCACTGCGCTCGGTCGGTATTTCTGCTTCGCAGAGGTCTCCACCGGAGACCCTCACCCCCATGCACCCCACAGCCTTTGAAAAGGCCGCCAAAACTTTTGTGTTGTCGTTTTTATGAAATTATCTTATACAAAGGTCGTAGATCTCGTCACTTTTCTGGCTGAGCTCAAATGCTTCCCTCGCCTTGCCCTCAAGCTTCCTGCCGTCACTTAGCCTTGTGACTATCGGCAGCTCCGATCTCTTCTTGATCTCACTCAAAGCACTGCGCCCTGATTCATTAAAACCCAGCACCCTTATGTAAAGCGGCCTCTCCTCCATGTCCTTCCTGCTTATCCCTAACAGAGCACAGGTCACCAGGCGCCGCAGCCTTGCCATGGTGTAACGCTTGGTCTTAGTCTGATCCAGTATCCCGGCAACGCTTCTCTCTCTGCGTATCGCCGCATAAAGCCTGTTTTCAAGCCCTTCTGATATATCCGGCAGCTCTGCAAGCTCTTCACGGCTCATGCACTTCAGTCGGTACAGCACCGCCCGCTCCAACAGCTCAGGTCTGCTTATCCTGTCAGGTATGCACTCCGAAAGGATATCCAGCGCCTCCTTCGGCACAAGACCCTCGATACTCCCGCCCTCCCGTGCAAGCTCTCGTATATAGGACGCCGAAGCAAAGCCGTCACTGCTTTCCCCACTGTCGTGACCGGCCCCCCTGCGCTTTATAGTATATGGTCTGATACCGCTTTTGAGTTTACTCAGAGCCTTGAGATATTCTATGGCCAGGATATTGTTAGGGGAACGCAGGAGCATTGCCCGTTCCTCTCCGATAAGCTCACCCACCGCCTGTTCCCTTGCCTTTGCGAAGGTTATGCCGTCCTTCAGCTTTTCCCTGATGGCAGCTCCGAGGTCAGGTGACGCAAGACAATCCGAAACGGCTCTCAGGGCACCGATATCGCCGCACTCCGAACCGAAAAAGATGCTGTCCACGCAGCCGAGAGAATCAAGCAGGCTCACACCTCCAAAGGCAAAGCGTTCCGCTCCGGCACAGGCAAAGGTCAGGGGCAGCTCGATCACCAGATCGGCACCGCAGTTCAATGCAGCAATAGCACGGGTGTGCTTGTCAAAGGCGGCGGGAGCGCCACGCTGGGTGAAATTCCCGCTCATACAGGCGATAATACAATCGGCGCCGCTGTCACGGATGGTATCAAGGAGATATTTGTGACCGTTATGCAGGGGGTCAAGCTCACAGATAATAGAAGCTATGTTCATAAGCAAAAAACCGGCCTTTCATACAAAAAGTGGTTGAATTATTTTGGGGTTTGTATTATTATTATATATACAGAAAACTATTTTTGCAATCAAAAAACGGGAGGATAAACAAAAATGAAAATTCTTGTAATCAACGCAGGAAGCTCATCCATGAAGTATCAGCTCATCGACATGACGGATGAGAGCGTTCTTGCAAAGGGCAACTGCGAAAGAATCGGCATTGACGGACACTTCAAGCACAGCACAGGTGACGGCAGGGTCTATGAGACAGACGTGACCATGACAAACCACACCGAGGCCTTCATCCAGATCAAAAACGCCCTCATCAGTGAGGAATACGGCGTTATCAAGACTCTGGACGAGGTATCTGCTATCGGTCACAGGATAGTGCAGGGCGGCTCACTTTTCAGCCAGTCGGTTATCGTCACCGAAGAGGTCATCAAGGGCATTGAGAGCCTTATTCCGCTGGCACCTCTCCACAACGCCGCACACGTTCAGGGCATCCGTGCCTGCATTGACGTATTCGGCACAGAGGTTCCGGAGGTAGTGGTATTTGACACTGCCTTCCATTCCACCATGCCCGAAAAGGCATTTATCTATCCCGTACCCTACGAATACTATGAGAAGTATGCAGTGCGCCGCTACGGCTTCCACGGAACATCTCACAGGTATGTTTCAGCCCGCTGCGCAGAGCTCATGGGCAAGGATCTGAAGGACATCAAGCTCATCACCTGTCATCTGGGCAACGGTTCATCCATCACTGCCATCAAGGACGGCAAGGTGATCGACACCAGCATGGGACTCACTCCCCTTGACGGCATAATGATGGGCACAAGGACAGGTTCACTTGACCCGTCAGTAGTGACCTTCATAGCTGATAAGGAAGGCTTCAGTGCAAAGGAAATGGACACCCTGCTGAACAAGAAGTCAGGCTTCCTGGGAGTATCCGGCATTTCCTCTGATGACAGAGACGTAACAGCAGCAGCCGAGTCCGGCAACAAGAGAGCTCAGCTTGCGATAGACATTCTGGAGTATGACATCCTGAAGTACATAGGCAGCTACACAGCTGTTTTGGGCGGAGTAGACGCAATCGTATTTACTGCAGGCATCGGCGAGAACCAGTGCTCACACAGAAGCAAGGTATGTCACGCACTGGAGTTTATGGGAGTAAAGATAGACGACGATCTGAACAATGTTATGATCAGAGGCAAGGAAGGCAAGATCTCAAAGCCGGATTCAAGTGTCGAGGTATATGTAATCCCGACAAACGAAGAGCTGGTAATAGCAAGAGACACAATGGCTCTTGTAACGAAATAACCAGTGCGAAGTTGGCACCCGTGTTCGCGGGGACAGAGCGTCTGATTTATTAGCTGACCACTCGAGGTTCATACTTGCTTCTTGCGGACACAATAACAGCATACCCGAAAGACTATCAGTGCAGGGCGGCAATTGAAATTTTGTGGAGCTTGTGATATAATCATCCAGTAATACTTTTACCGGAGGTAAATTGCTATGAAAAAACAAATAAAAATACTTTCGCTGCTCTCAGCACTTGCTGTCTCCGCTCTTTTCTTTACAGGCTGCGGCGGCAACGGCAATAACCATAGCTCTTCTACTATGTCTATGCCCTGGGAGTCTCAGACCACATCACAACAGACATCTTCAGAACTTCCGCCTATTGTTGAGCCGTCAACTATCAAACCCTCTGGTCAGCCTTCTATCTCTGAAACCACCGTCACTCCCGGCAGATACGACAATAGCCAAATCACTTCTACTACGTCTGTACCTCTGGAGTCTCAGACCACATCACAACAGACATCTTCAGAACTTCCGCCTATTGTTGAGCCGTCAACTATCAAACCCTCTGGTCAGCCTTCTATCTCTGAACCTACCGTCACTCCCGTAGGGAAAAAAAGCATAAAGGAAGCTCTTGAGGCAGATATCGGTATCGAGGGAGTCGTTCAGACCTTCGCCAAGGCCTATGAGACTGACGATATGAAACTCACAGGTGCTTACTCAGGGGATGACACCATTGTGTTCTATATGACCCTGACAAAGTACGTTGACCCTAACTCAGAGCAAACCCGCACAAATGTAGCTTCCGTTGCTGCTCAGCTTGAAACTCTCAATGAATCTATGGCACAGGCTATCCTCGCCATCGAAACCCAGTATAATTCAAACCCCTTTGCAATGGAGTTCCAGATCTGCAACGCTGACGGCACTGTACTCTTCACCAAAACATTCACAGATCAGTCCTGAGTCGCCAATGATATGACCTTTTTCCGCTCGCATTGTCTTATGACAAAATGCGGGCGGTTTTTTCATACAAAAAAATTAAAGAATAAGCCAAGAAATCATAAAAAATGTATTGAATATTTGGAATTTATTAGATATAATTAAATTGGTTATATATATTCGTGTGCTTAATCGCATACAGACAAACTAAAAGAACGGAGAAATGATTATGAGAAACATTCTGTTTGTAGCCTCGGAATGCTATCCGTTTATCAAGACAGGCGGACTGGCTGACGTGGTTGGCGCACTGCCCAAGATGCTCAACAAGGATGAGTTTGATGTGCGCGTTGTTATCCCTAAGTATATGTGCATACCCTGGGAATACCGCCAGCACTTCAACTATGTTTCCAGCTTCTATATGGATCTGGGACATCTGCCGGATCACAAGTATGTGGGTATCATGGAATATATCCATGAGGGCATCCACTATTACTTCGTGGATAACGAGGGCTATTTCGGCGGCGACACACCCTATACCAACAACCTGAAATGGGATATCGAGCGCTTCACCTTCTTCTGCAAGGCTGCTCTTGCTATCCTTCCCACCGTAGGCTTCCGTCCCGACCTCATCCACTGCCATGACTGGCAGGCTGCTCTCGTGCCTGTATATCTCAGGACTATCTTCAGGGACAACAGCTTCTACTGGGGCATCAAGTCCATGATGACCATTCACAACCTTAAATTCCAGGGAATCTGGGATATCAAGACCTTCAAGCAGTTTACAGGCTTCCCGGATTACGTTTTCTCAACCGAAAACCTTGAATTCAAGTATGACGCAAATATGCTCAAGGGCGGCGTTGTATTCTGCGATTATGTCACCACAGTCAGTGACACCTACGCAAACGAGATACAGATGCCCTATTACGGCGAGGGCCTTGACGGTCTGATGCGTCACAAGAACCCCAACCTCTGCGGTATTGTCAACGGCATAGACTACAACGTATACAATCCTGCTCAGGACATACAGATTTACGAGCACTATACGACCAAGACCTTTAAGAAGAAGGTGCTCAACAAGCGTGGTCTGCAGGCGGAGCTTGGTTTGCCGGTAGACGACAACAAGTTTATGATCGGCATTATCTCACGACTCACCGACCAGAAGGGTCTCGACCTGGTCAACCACGTTATCGAGTCCATCACAGACGAGCACACCCAGTTTGTAGTGCTTGGCACAGGCGATCCGCAGTATGAAAACCTGTTCCGTCACTATCAGTGGAAATATCCGGAGAGAGTGTCAGCAAACATTTACTATTCAGACAACAGGGCGCACAAGCTTTATGCTGCGGCAGATGCAATGCTGATGCCGTCACGTTTTGAGCCATGCGGACTGACCCAGCTGATAGCCCTGCGTTACGGCACAGTGCCGATCGTCCGTGAGACAGGCGGACTTAAGGACACCGTACAGCCCTACAACTGGTATGAAAACAGCGGTACAGGCTTCTCCTTCACAAACTACAACGCTGACGATATGCTCAGTGCCATCAACTATGCAAAGACAGTTTACTTCACACAGCACGACAGGTGGGAAGAAATCGCAATCAGAGGCATGGAGAAGGACTTCTCATGGGCAAATTCCGCTCACAGATACGAAGATCTCTACCGCTGGATCATGTCCTGGTGGTAAGCGCAGAGCCTGCCGGTCGGGGGGACTTTTACGAAAAAGTCCCCCCGACACCCCCGAAAAGCTGCTCGCGATTCTTACATTCTTTCATCCCGCGGAAACAAAAGCAGCATTTCCGAAAGACTATCAACGCGAAATAGGGAGCGGCAGCTTGCCGCAAGTATTGCCAGCCTTTTCAAAGGCTGTGGGGTGCATGGGGGTGCGGGTGTCCGGTGGAGACCTCTGCGAAGCAGAAGTACCGACCGAGCGCAGTGAAACAAGTGCCCTTGGGGTGCCGACAGGTGAGACTCAAAGCCCCTGCTCGCTCTCCGCAGAGAGCGAAAAGCTTTAGCATGAGAATCCCTCGGCAAGGGGTGAATGAAAAAACAGTCCGGTGGACTGTTTTTGAAGAGGGGACGGTCTGGGAAAGAGGCCGTCCCCTTGTCACGTCCCTGAACCTATTTTTCTGCTGACGTAAGGAAGCACGCTGTGGCTCGCCGGTACAGACAAAAAAATTGCCTGGTTCCTTTCGGAATCAGGCTTGTTTTTGCGTTATTTATGTTTCACGCCTGGGTCACAGGCTCCTGAATGATCGTTGCATCCTCGGTATCGTCCTCGCACTGATAGCCGCAGCCCTCAGCAGTACATACCAGCTTTGGCACCTTGCCTTTTTTCTTGAAAAGCACACCGCCGCACTGGGGACACTTCCGCTCTGTGGGCTGGCTCCAGGACACAAACGTGCAGGCAGGGTAATTTGAGCAGCCGTAAAAATCTCTGCCCTTCTTGGTCTTGCGGACAATGACATCGCCGCCGCACCTCGGACAGGGTACACCGATCTTGCTCACCATCTTGACGATGTTCTTGCACTCAGGATATCCCGAACATGCTATGAACCGCCCGAATCTGCCGAACTTCACCACCATGGGCTTTCCGCACTTGTCGCAGATCAGATCGGTCTTGTCCTCCTCCAGCTCGATCTTGACGCCCTTCATCTCTTCCTTAGCTTCCTTCAGAGTCTTGTCAAAATCTCCATAAAACTCTGTCAGCAGCTCAACCCATCCGTTCTTGCCGCACTCTACGTCGTCCAGCTCCTGCTCCATGCGGGCAGTGAACTTCACGTTAACGATCTTCGGGAAGCGGTCCTCCATCAGCTTTGTGGAGACCTCACCAAGCTCGGTGGGAATGAGCGTCTTGCTCTCTCTCTTGACATATCCCCTTGAGGTTATCGTTGAAATGGTAGAAGCATAGGTAGACGGTCTGCCAATGCCGTATTCCTCAAGCGCCTTGATAAGAGAAGCCTCAGTATATCTCGGCGGGGGCTGTGTAAAGTGCTGGTTAGGAAGCATTTCCTTAATCTTCAGGGGCATATCCTTTTCAAGCGGCGGCAGCTCGGATTCCTTTTCCTCATCGTTTGAATCCGTGCTCTCCTCATACAGCACCGTAAAGCCGTCAAAATCCACCCTGTAGCCCGATGCCTTGAAAATATAGCCGTTTACATTTATATCGGCCTGTGTGGTCTTTTGTATGCACTCCGACATCTGACAGGCTATAAAGCGCTCCCAGATCAGCTTGTAGAGCTTATACTGGTCACTTGTAAGACTGTCCTTGACCGAGACGGGGTCAAGCTCAACCATAGTGGGTCTGATAGCCTCGTGTCCGTCCTGGGCATTGGACCGGGACTTAAAATGCCTTGGTCCTCCTGCGGGGAGATATTTTTCGCCCCATCTGCCCTTGATATAGCTCTCTGCGGCACTCAGAGCGTCCTCAGAAAGTCTCAGTGAGTCGGTTCTCATGTAGGTGATGAGACCCACAGCCCCCATGTCCTTTATTTCTATGCCCTCATAAAGCTCCTGCGCCACCTTCATGGTGCGCTTTGACTGGAAGCCCAGCTTACGGGACGCCTCCTGTTGGAGCGTGGAGGTGATAAAGGGCGGAGCCGGCTGTTTCTTGCGGGTGCCGTGGCGGACCTTCTCCACAAAGGGCTGTGCGTCCTTCATGGCGTCAAGAAGCTCCTGAGCCTGAGCGCCTGTCTCTATTTTGATCTTGCCCTTTTCATCGCCGTAGAAGGAAGCGGAAAATGCCCTTCTGCTCCCCTTTGGGAAGAACTTTGCGTCAATGCTCCAATATTCCTCCGGCTTGAAGGCACGAATCTTGTTTTCTCTGTCAACGATGATCTTCACCGCTACAGACTGCACTCTGCCTGCGGAAAGTCCCTTGCGTATCTTCTGGGACAGAAAGGGACTGAGCTTGTAGCCCACCAGTCTGTCCAGTATCCTCCTTGCCTGCTGAGCATTCACCAGGTCAAGGTCTATCTTGCGGGGAGCCGCCATGCCGTTAGTCACGCCGGTCTTTGTGATCTCATTGAAGGTCACTCGGTTGGTGTCGTCCAGGTCCAGCTCCAGAAGGTAGGCAAGATGCCAGGAAATAGCCTCCCCCTCACGATCAGGGTCGGTGGCGAGATAAACGCAGTCGCTCTTTCCCGCCAGCTTCACCAGCTCTTCGGCAAGCTTTTCCTTACCGCTGATTATCTCATATTTAGGTGTGAATTTCTTTTTTATATCAACGCTGAGCCTGTTAGGGTTCAGATCTCTGATATGCCCCATTGAGGCCACGACCTCGTAGCCTGTGCCAAGATACTTTTTTATGGTCTTAGCCTTGGCAGGGGACTCAACGATAACAAGTTTAGACATATACTTCCTCCGTAGCGTAGTATAAGTATGAGCAAGGGACAGCCTGCACCCGAAGCCTGGAGTTTATGTTACGAATAACCAGACTGCCGAATCCAACCGCAGCACCAAGCAAAATATGAGGTCAAGTCGTCTTTGGGCCATAAAGATCAACGCCCAGAACGGCAGTCAACTCATAAAGCTCCAGCTCAGTGAGGGCAGCCATGACATCAGATACGGGAATACCCAGCTCAGTTGAAATCGCCTCAGGAGACTTTGGAGTCTCCGAGATTGTATGATACACCGAAAGCGCCTGATTTGTCAACATCGAAAGCTCCCTTGTGGTGCTTTTCTCCATCTTTGACGAAGTATTGTCCGTTTTTTCGTGTATTATGGCAGTTTTTTCCTTACGGATCGAGGTTTTTCTCTGAGCCTCGGTGTTCTTGCCGGAAATGGTCCTGACGGCAGACCTGGCTTTTTTAGCAACAGGCTTTGGTTCCTGTTTTTCGTTCACCAGGCGCTCCTTGTCCCTGATCTCCTCATAGCCCCGCAGGCTGTCAAGGGAAGCCGCTCCGGTATTTTTATATCTCTGCAGCTCTGCGTCTCTTTTAAAATCGGCATTCCTTGCGTCATCGATGACCTTTGCGGTCAATGGCGGGGGAGTGATATCGTCAGGGCTTCTGCGGGTGCGATACCAGTCAAGTATGTCGCTGCTCCTGACTGCCGCCCTTGCGCCCTTGCTGAGAAGGTAATTTGAACCGATAGCAGCAGCATTGTCAAGACCGCCGGGCACCGCAAAGAGCTGCTTGCGCTGTGAGACAGCCTTTGCCGCTGTGATGAGAGAACCGCTGCCGAGATTGCCCTCCACCACAAGGGTACATTCAGACAGGGCGGCGATGAGTCTGTTGCGGTCCGGAAAGCTGAATTTTGACGAGGCAAAGTCCGGCGGATACTCCGAAATGATAGCGCCGTGTCTTATGATTTCGTTTCGTTCCTCTTCAAACCCTCTGGGATAGGGCTTGTTTAAGCCTGAACCAAGCACACACACCGTATTGCCCCCGCCGGCTATGGCGCCCATGTGGGAGCGCATATCTATTCCTTCAGCGCCCCCGCTGATGATGACCACTTTGTTTTCCGCAAGCTCACGGGCAAAATCATACGCTATCCTTGCCCCGAGAGCCGAAGGAGTCCTTGTGCCCACAATCGCCACATGAAAAAGCGAAGGATCAGGCAGCCTGCCCTTGATGTAAAACAAAAGAGGCGGGGACTCGATCCTTCTGAACATAGCAGGATAGTCCTTTGATGAGATCGTGATTATTCCAATGTCGTTTTTCTGAGCCAGCTCCAGGGTGCGTGAAGCATTGTCAAGATCCTTGTTAAGAAGCTTGTTTATCTGACCGGGGGTGAATAGTCCCGACATACGCAGTTCTGTTTCGCCGGCACGATAAACCCGCTCCGAGCTTTCAAAAAGATTTACAATGCTGTTCACACGGGAATTGCAGTATCCTATACAGTGCTGCAGCCAGATGGTATATATCACGTTTTTCCCCATTTTGGTCGCCTCCTGTTTATTGCGGAATTATGACATCAGACGGTAAAGAAGTATTGCCGCAGCCGCAGCGGCATTGAGGGACTCCGCCCTCCCCTTCATATTGATTCTGACGCTTTTTGAGCAGGCGTCAATAGTCTCACTGCGAAGGCCGTTGCCCTCGTTGCCTATGAGCATCACACCACCCTCCTCAAAGGAAAGCAGGCTGATATCCTCAGCTTCTCTGGGGGTCGAAGCATAGGTATGGATACCGTCTCTTGTGAGCCCTGCTATGAAGCCGGTAAAGTCGCTGACTATCACCACAGGCACTCTGAAAACCGCTCCCATGCTGCCCCTGACCACCTTGGGGGACATAATGTCACAGCAGTCATCGGATAGGATGACACCGTCAGCGCCGAGAGCCTCGGCGGTCCTGAGGATAGTCCCCATATTGGACGGATCCTGTATTGTTTCAAGGGCAGCATAACGCCCCTTCTTTTCTATTTTATATGATTTGTGATTTTTGTCAAGTGCCTCAAACACACAAAGGAACCCCTGAGGGGTCTGAGTGTCGGATATTTTGCGGAAAACAGCCTCACTGACCTGCTCACACCTGCGGGAAGCAGAGCTGATAAGTGCAAATTCCTCACTGTATTTCTGCCTTGCCTGGTCGGTATAGAGAAAGCACAGCGGTCTTGCACCGGACTGTACACCGTCAAGACATAGGCGCACTCCCTCTGCAGGAAAGGAAGCACTCTCACGTCTGCGTTTGGCGCTGGTCATCAGTGCGGACACCTGTTTTATCAGGTCGTTATCCTTAGCGCTTATCATCCTTTTGTCCTCCCTCTCTTTCATTAAAGTATGTAAGCACCCTGTCTCTTATGTAGAGTGCCATCTCTGATATATTCATATCCAGTCCGTCAGCTGTGATATCCGCATACTTTTCATAGAGAGGGCAGCGCTCGTTGTAGAGGTCGATAAGCCGCTGACCCTTGCGTATGGCAACACCCCGTTTGGTCAGGTCTCCGAGACGATGCTCTATCTCCTCAAAGGGAAGTCTGATATAGACCACAAGGGCTATATCTTTCAGGTGAGCCATGGCCTCCCTGCCATAAACAACACTGCCGCCGGTGGCGATCACGGTCTTTTTTGCGGTGATCTGAGAGTTGACAGTGTTTTCGATAGCCTCAAAGCCGTCTATACCGACTCTTGCGATGATCTCGCTGAGGAGAGAATCCTCTCTTTCCTGGATGAGCAGATCTGAGTCGAGGAACCGGAAGCCGAGAAGCTTAGCCAAAACGACACCGACAGTGCTTTTCCCACATCCGGGCATACCGATAAGCACGACGTTATTCTTTTTCATAATCAAACATCCTTTTTGACAAATAACGACAATGAAAACAACAAGGCACCTAAGACTGCTGACTTAGGTGCCTGTTATAGAACTATTAAAGCGCTGCCTTTGCCTTCTCTACCAGTGCTGTGAAGGCCTGAGCGTCTGCGATTGCGATCTCTGAAAGCATCTTTCTGTTGAGTGTGATGCCTGCCTTCTTCAGACCGTTCATAAATGTTGAATAGTTGATGCCGTTTGCCTTGCAGCCTGAGGAGATACGTGTGATCCACAGTCTTCTGAAATCTCTCTTCTTCTGCTTACGGCCGATATATGCATAATTGCCGCTCTTCATTACGGCTTCCTTAGCCATCTTGAAGTGCTTGCTCTTTGCGCCCCAGTAGCCCTTTGCCAGCTTCAAGATCTTTTTTCTTCTCTTGCGTGTTGCCAACGCACCCTTTACTCTTGCCATTTTATAAACCTCCGATAATACTTAATTTACTTTTTCACCAAACAAAGTCCGTCGATTATTTGTAGGGGATAAGCTGCTTGATAGCTGCTACGTTTGTCTTATCGGCAGCAACAGTCTTTCTCAGACCTCTCTTACGCTTAGTGGTCTTCTTGTTGAGAATGTGGGATTTGTTTGCGTGTGCACGGATGACCTTTCCGTTCTTTGAAAGCTTGAAGCGCTTTTTTGCTCCGCTGTGAGTCTTGATCTTGGGCATTTTAAGCTCCTCCTTGAATTTTGGTTTTATTTGTTTACTTTTGGTGCCAGGAACATTATCATACTGCGTCCCTCAAGCTTAGCAGGCTTTTCAACATTTGCAAACTCCTGACAGGCTTCGGCAAATTTCCGCATGATCTCGGTGCCCAGCTCGGGATGACCCATCTCTCTTCCTCTGAATCGGATGGATACCTTGACCTTATCGCCGCTTTTGATGAACTTTTGTGTGTGATTGAGCTTTGTGTTAAAATCGTGGGTATCAATATTCAGAGAAAGCCTTACTTCCTTGATATCGACAATGTGCTGATTTTTCCTTGCTTCCTTTTCACGCTTTGCCTGCTCAAAGCGGTATTTGCCATAATCCATGATCTTGCACACCGGCGGCTGTGCCTGGGGTGCGATCTTTACAAGATCAAGATTCTTCGCCTCAGCCAGCTCCAGCGCCTTAGCGCTTGACATAATGCCAAGCTGACCGCCCTCAGAATCTATCACTCTGATTTCCTTGTCACGAATCTCTTCGTTGATCTGAAGTTCCTGCTTGCTAATCTTAATGCACCTCCGTAGAAAATATAAACAATGAGAAAGTGCGGACGATCACCAGATCACCCGCACATCAACAGCATAGTTCCCCCCTGCTCTGCAGAGGCTCTCACTATTGACCCGTAACGGACGTTACCATACAGGTGAAAGTCATGACTTTACTTTGTTTTACCTTAGTAGTGTATCACTTTTAAGCCCCGATGTCAAGGCTTTTTCCCGATTTTATTGCTTTTTATCAGAGAGCTGACGAGAGCCGAGTAGAGGATAGCGTAAAGTGAGAGGCCCGCTATAGCCACCACGAAGCCAAGAGTCAGGTTGACAAAGAAGCAAAGCACGGTTGCTATGACATAAACGCCAATATACATAAAGCTAAAAAGCCTGATGCCTGCGTTTCTCTTCTTATTGCTGCGTGAAAGCTTGCCCTCCTCAAGAATGCAGTAGATGTTGCTTGTCCTTGTACTGCTGAGGATGAGCAGGAAGGTCCCGACAGCAAAGAGTATCTCTGCGATGATCCAGCCAGCGATGCCATACTTTTCCAGATACCAGGGACTATCCTCCAGCCTGTTGAGAAGTGCCATCACTATAGCGAAGATGCAGCAAGTCACTGCAGTTATGACCGAAACAATGCCGATTACCTTCATCAGGCGATACGCCCTGCCCTTTTTGGAGAGTATGTCCTCGGCAATGCCGGCGCCGCCGTATTCAAGCTCTACGGGCTGAGTCTTGAGTATGTTATACTTTCTCTCCATGCCGTAAGCCACAAACAGTATGACAAGGAAGGTCAGGAGAGACACTGCCGTTGCCGTAAGGGAAGCTATGTCAGACTTGACGACCGACTGGAAGAACACCGCAATCGCCGGACAGAGCAGCATGCCCGCTATGGACAGGGATTTCATCAAAGAAGTGAGGTTTGTCCTTTTAAAGAAATCCGTGACCTCGCCTATAGTCATATGCACTGCATACTCATCAGGCTTTTCCTCGACCCGGGCTTCGGTCTGGACCTCGGCTTCCTTTTTTGGCTCCTCAGGCTCCTCGAGCTCGTCCTTTAAGAGGTAGTCCGTGCTCACCCCAAAGAACCTGCTGATCTTTACCATCTTAGCAAGATCCGGCACACTCTGAGCGCCCTCCCATTTTGACACCGACTGTCTGGAGACCCCAATCTCATTAGCAAGGTCCTCCTGGGACATACCGTTTTTCTTTCTGAGCATTATCAGCTTATCTGCGAAGATCATAGTTATTACTCCTTTCGTTATTGACATGTTACGCTGTTTTGTCCTTCCGAACTGCCAAAAGCATACCACGCAAGTCACGAAATGTCTATCAAGTCGGCCCGTCAATCTGTCAACTGCAGGTTGCAACCGCTTGCGGCAAGCTGCCGCTCCCGATTCGAGCTGCTCCCTGCACTCCATCCCGCTCTGTGTACAAGCTGAAACTGCACCATCGCGGTTCTCAGTACATTATGGTCATACTTTCTTATATTGATATTGTAATATTCTACATGTATTTTTTCAAGGCATTTTTTGCACTGTCCAATATTTCTGTGAGAATTTTCAGCTCCCTGTCATCACACTGTTCAAGTATGCTCCTTATTTCTTCATATCGTCTTTCACGGGATAAAACGACATTATCCGACAGAAGATCGTTGGTGCTCACCTTCAGAGCATCAGAAATATCCACAAGCACCGGCAGGCTCAGCTTTGTGATGCCTGTCTCGATATGGCTCATGTGTGGCACAGATATATTTATCATCTCCGCTAACTGCTCCTGTGTCAGTCCCATGCTCTTGCGGTATCTGCGGATATTTTGCCCTATCTTATAATAATCCATAAAAAGTCACCTATACAGTTAAATTTTACTTGAATTATATAGATAATCGTGGTAGAATAAAATAAACTGTATAGGCTATTTTATGCCTATATAATTAAATTTATAACAGGATGTGAAATTCAATGAAGAAAAAGAGCCTTATTCTTACCGTTGTTACTGTTCTTGCGGCTATCAGCCTGAGTGCATGTGTTTCATCATCTCAAAACCAGACCAATAACGACCAATCCTGGTGGAATGACAATAGCAATCTTTTCTGGTTCACGCCAAAGGACAATCAACCGTCGAAAACAACATTTGCGGCAGACACACTGCCGCAAAACAATTATTTAGGGGGAAATTCAGACCAAGACGATTCATCATCAATAGTCTTTGACAAATGGAGAAGGGTACAGACTACGGATAAGTTTGGCGATACAACAAATGTCAGCGTAACTACATATATAACAAAGGGTACTTTTTCAAACTCAGCCACTACAAACAGTGACCTTTACGTATCAGCAACAGTATATAATGACATGCTTATGTTTAAACTTCTGGAGTATGGAACTCATAAAGTTATTAACACATATAGCCAAGCAAAGTACTATGATATTGCTTACAAACTCGAAAACGGTGTAACAGGAACAGCAACAGGAATAATGACCCCCGATGATGGTGAATATCTTGGAGTAGTGGATTTCGATATATCAAAATTTAAAACACCATATCACACAATCAAATTTGTTATTACTGAAACAGACAGACCCTCAACAAAGTATAGCTTTTCAATCGACACGACAGGTTTCTCAGAAATGTATGGTAACTTCTGAATATTAAATCCGGCTTCCAAAGATAACACTTTGAAAGCCGGATGTTTTTTCTTATCTGCACTCCACAAAGCAGTCATCGCTGTCGCAGGTGCTCTTCTGTTCGTCC
>CACXMR010000044.1 GCA_902768825.1 uncultured Ruminococcus sp. | reverse complement strand
CATGCCCATGTGATCTTCTCGTTGCTAAGTTTGAGAGCAGTTGCAAGTTCTGTGTTGTTCTTTACTGTATATCCGGCAACTGTGTAAATCTTCTTATTTGCATCATTTTCATCAGCTGTGCCAGTAACAGCTGTGCCGCCGTTAAGCTTCTTTGCGATAGCTGCTGCTGCCTTATTGATTGTACCATCGGTCTTTGTGCCGTTGTTGTCATAGGTGTAAACAACAGGATAATAGTCGTTATCAACTGTTACCTCGTCCTTCAGCACATAATAATCAGTTGCATTTGCATCAAATGCAGCAGCCTTTGTGTAGGTGCCATTAGCCTTTGTGTAAAGCTCCTCAGTCTTTGTGAGCTTATCAAAGTTTTCTGCTGTAACAACACCAGCGGGCTTCTTTACCATTGTAGCATATGTGCCAGCCTTCAGGAAGATGTCCTCAGCCTCAACTGTACCTGTGATCTTAACATCAACCTCAGGTTTGCCGTTTACTGCAAAGCCGATACCGCTGTCGTTCTTTGTGCCAGGAGCTACAACATTATCGCCGTTGCTTGCCTTGACAGTAACTGTGTTATCTGCTACAACAGGTGTGTCAGCGTGATTTGCTGCATAAGCTGAGCCATAGAGTGAACCATTAGCTACAACTGTTACACCAAACTTAGCCACTCTTGCTGAGTCTGTAGCAGAATCGGTGGTGGTGTACTTTGCGAATGTGCCTGCGGTCAGGCAGGTTGTCAGCAGCGTTGCGATTACGAGGACGCCCGCTGCACGCATAGCCTTATTCTTCTTCATAAGTCTTTCCTCCATTTTTCTTAAAATTTGGGTGTACATTTATATATATAAAAGCCGCCGGATATGCTCCGGTCAGCCTTTAGACAAACTGACCTGCATATATTTTATGCAGACTTGCTCCTCTATAGAACTCTGACTCAGATCACTCTGTCTTTTCCTCAGTCTCAGGCTCCTTGTCCCCCTCATCGGGTGCATCCTTTGGGTCTTCGGCTGGCTTTGCGTCTGTCTCGGTCTTTGTCTCGTCCTTTGTCTCGTCCTTCTTGGCAGCCTCATTGCTTTCCTGCTGAGCCTTGAGCTTTTTCAGCTCCTCAAGCTCTGCCATCAGCTGTGCGGTTTCCTTCTTGCTGCTCTTGTCTATCTTTCTTCTTCTGATTATGTCATAGGCAATGAATATCGAAAGCGGCAGCACTACGCACACGATAAGACCGGGTATGGTCTGCATAAACATCGCTACATTTCCCAGTCCCGGAAACCTTGTCACATAGGTGCCCACTATCTTGTCAGGATAAAGAAAAGCGGTATCCTCTGCGGGGTTTGCGTCACCCTTTGTCCTGTATACCAGCTTGTTGTCCTTGTCTGTTGTGACCTGGGCTATGCGGTGGGTAACGAGAGAGCCGCCGGGCTCGCCGTCCCAGTAGGTAACTATGTCGCCTACGCTCATGCTGTCAGCATTGTCAACAGTGTGCACGATTATCAGATCGCCTACCTCGATAGTGCCGCTCATGGATCCCGACTGCACCATCAACGGAAAGTAACCGCCAATATTCGGCAGCTTGGACTTATCTGCGCCAAAGCCCTGAATAATCAACATGATATTCAAAATCAGCACAGGCAGCAGCAATACACAAAGTACGATTCCTACTATGGTCATTACCTTACTCGGCGCCGATGACTTTTCTTTGGTCACCGCCGCTGCAAGCTTCTTTTCCTCTTTGCTCATTCTTGTACCGACCCCCGTAATCAAATAAGAAAGCAGGAGCAAACACTCCCGCATCAGCACAATTTTCAAACAGCAAGTTAATTTTGTATAAAACCTTAATTTTCATAACTATAACAGAACAATAATGACTTGTCAAGTGTGAATCTGCCAATTCGTGGTAACTACACTAACTAATTTCATAAAATAATGATTATAATATGCTTTTCGCCGAAATAATTTACATTTTGTAACAACTATTACTGTAATCGGGGTTATTCACAGCCCTTTGTTGGCGATGTTTAACTAAAATTATTATTTATAGAGTAGAATTTTTATCACAACAGCAAAAAGCCCGGAGTTTTTCTTCTCCGGGGTGGATACTAATGTACAAGTTGCTAAGATACAACGGCTTCAGTTCTGTAATAATTGTTGACATTTTTCCTCTTGATGTGATAAAATAACAACAATGATTGTTAATAATTTAGACAAGGATGGGGGATCAGCTATGTATGAACTGCAGATCGACGATACCGTTCGCTTTGAAGGAAAGGGAAAGGTGCAGTACGGTCTTGTAAAGAGCATAGGCAAGAAATTTGCTGTCGTATATAATATAGGCAACTGTGAAACCAGGAAGATTGCCCTTTCAAGACTTACTTTTGTCCCTCCCGTAACGCTTTCTCCCGAACAGCTATCGATGCTTTGCAGATATCAGATCTCCTGGACGGCGCTCACCGGAGGTGCCCCGGATGTAGTGCAGGTAAATATCAGCGAGCCATACACTCTGACTCTCAGGGATCTTCTTGACGGCCTGCAGAGTATCCGCAAGGCAGCACCCGATAACGCCGTACTTTATGATGAATGGTTTGATCCTCTTTACAGCCGCTATTGCATATATCTTGAGGATTTTTTGGAGGAAAAGACTCCGGAGGATGTAGTTACACTGCCGGGGCTTCCCAACAGAGCGAGCAAGGTGGCGGGCATACTGAGAGTCATAGAGAATCTATTCAGCAAATCCGTGCCCGTAAGGAATGCCGCATCAAGCCTTATCCGTGAGATAAACGGATATTTTATAGACGAAGGAAAGCCCATATCCGAAAGGACATATAATGATAAGGAGAAGGAGGATTTTCTTCTCTACTACGACAAAGAAAAGGGCAAGGGAAATATATCTAACGCTGATGAGGAGACACTGAGTCTTTATCGCAGCTTCCTTGACGATCTGTGTGCAAAGGAAAACAAATATGCCATGAAGACAAAGGGATTGTGCTGCATTCATGGTGACAATGGGTTTGAGCGTGACCTTGCTGAGGCTCACCGGCTTTTTCTGCGGCTTTTCGAGCTGACTGCAGATCCGCACTATGCGATGTATCTGGGGGATATGTGCTATTCCGGGGAATACGCCGATGGTATGCCACAGTATGAAGAGGCATTCCGCTATTATTGTATAGCCGCCGGGGGCGGTATAAACAGAGCGAATATCTATGTTGCGGATATGTTTGCATACGGTC
The DNA here is from genome assembly GCA_902768825.1 of uncultured Ruminococcus sp. GTDB lineage: Bacteria > Bacillota > Clostridia > Oscillospirales > Acutalibacteraceae > UBA1213. The sequence continues at coordinate 14,019 of CACXMR010000044.1, read as the reverse complement.
GTGGTGCACCTAAAAACCCTGACATAGCATGGAGATTGCTGGAAAACGTCTATTCCAGAATTGAAGAACGCTTTTTAGCGGGAGATTATTGCTGTAACTTTGCAGAGACTGCGTTTTACCGCAGCAAGTGTATCAGGAGCGACAATTACGGCTGCCACGATGCTTCCCTTGCTTATGAGAGCCTTCTCAAAGCCGGCCTTGCCGTACAGAAGCGTATGCCGGCAGGCATCGAGGGAGACCAGGAGCTTGCCAGCAAGATAAAGGAAGCGACAGACGAGCTGATCTCCATGGGGCTTGTTCCAGATCACAGCAAAAGCGCCGAGATACGGGTCAACACCCTCTTCAAGCTTTATCTGCACAAGTATCGCCGCATGATAATGCGTATCCGCAAGCTCAAAAACGGGGAACTGAAGATCACCTATTCTCTCGAAAAGCTCCCGGAAGACAAGGATCAACCCATGATGTTTATTTTTGAGCCAAAGACAGGATTCTGTGATATGGTAAGCTCGGTGAGCGTCAAGGTGACAGGATCAACCCTCGAAAACATTCCTGAAGAGTCGGTATACTTCAATTCCACCGATGGAAGAAATTACTTTATCGGGGGAACCAAGGTTATCTCCATTGATGGAGAATATATTTTTTCCCGCTGATATAGCCCCAAAAACATCAAGAGCTTTATTGCCTGATTCCTGCCGGAATCAGGCTCTTTTTTCTTATATTTTGGTGAGCTTCATTCATACAGGAAGGACAAATCCTCATTGACACTTACGGCCTCAGCGGTGCGGGTTATTGTGGCAAGGGTGCTCTCAGCCCACTCATAATCTGACATATATTCGCCGTTGAGACTGTGCAGGTTGGTTTTTGGGTCCTCAGTAAATGAATAATAATCACATTTGAAGGCGCCGACATTAACTGTACAACCGCCCCGATAGCTTTTGAAAATATTTGAAATATTATACTGCCTGAGTGTCCCGTTGAGTGAAGCGACAGCCTTCCTGTAGAGTCTCTTAGTCTTTTCATCAAACGCTCTTGAGGGCCATAGCTTATCCACCGCTTCGGCACAGGAAATATCTCCGCACCTGTCAACACAAAGTGCAAGCAGCTCCTTTGCCTTGGCATTATGAAAAATCACAGGTCTGCCGTTTACAAAAGCGTCAAATCTCCCGAAGGTGTGCACAGTCACCGACCTGCATCCCATATTGAGATGGTCAAAATATTCAAGGCACGTCTGAACGTCTGAGGCGACATAGGGCTTTTGAAGAAAACGGTCACATCCATACCTGAAAACATCCATGGCTTCCTCAGGACTGCTCCCTGTCAGACAAACATAGACCCTGTTTTCCTTAGTCCTTGCCTCTTTTATCACGCTCAAGTGTTCCTGCTCCTTGCCGCCTACAGACAAAAACAACATATCCGCAGAATGATATTTCATATAGGTGATGCACTCTATGTAGTCCGTAAAGCACTTACTCTCCAGTCCTCTCAGCTCAAACAGGATTTCCGATAATTCGCTGTCTGCGGTGATGTCGCTGTCACATATCAAGACTGTCATTTTACCATCTCCTTTTCTGAGCCTCTCTGAGAAATGTGTGACATAAATCAGTTATTCTCAGCGTGTGCATTTTAGTCACACCTTTCCCAATTGATTAATGTGATTATATATCATATCCGCCATATTGTCAATGATTTTTTCAACAATTGCCGGCTGCTGTTATCACCTCCGTCAGCACATCATATCCTCAATAATATCCTTTAAATGTACCGGATAAACATCCATCTCTTCGATCAGATCACGGATATGCATAACCTCGTCAAGGTCGTCAGAAATGGCATCTATCCTGCAATACTCGCCGCTTTGTTTTGCAAGGAAGGGATTTCGGTTGTACATATTCAGCCCATACATCTTGACACATACATTACTGTCGAGAATCACAATCGACTCTGTGATCTCACACTTATAATGATTCTTTTGCGCATCATAAGCAAGCTTCAAAGCAACACTATCCATTGATAACAACTCCTTGTATAACTTTTATCCGATATTACATGATAAAAAACAGCAAAAAAATATGCTTCTACCGGCAAACAGCCTGTCGGGCCTGTTCCGTAAAGCTATAGGGATAATATTTCTTTGTGTTTTTCACAAACGTATTATACAACATGATGTGCCACCGAAGTGCTACTAACAAGGGCATTTTCGGTGGCAAAACATCATTTTTTTAATTATTTTTCAGATTATTTGATTTGAAGCTTAATTTTATCGGAGCTTGAAGAAATCAGCCCTCCGCCGCTGTCCGTCCTGATCGTCAGACCGTCACACAAAAACTCGCACACCCCGTCTGCATCCCTTCCCAAAAATTCCGGCTCTGATGTAGTAATGGCGTCATACACCCTGAAAACCTCGTCTGCCAGCGTAGCTCCCGACAAGCCGCCCCCTCTGCACATCAGAGACCCCAGCCCTAAGGCACATTCTCCGTTGCTGCGGGTAAAGGTCAGCCCCGAAATATCAGAGGGTGACAGCAACGTCAGCGCAGCAGTATCATTGCTGATATAACGTATATGACAAAGATATTCCGTGTCGTTATAGCACACCTGCACATCAGCATCAGTTTCCGCATGGACAGTCGGGCAACCGCCGCCGTCGGAGCATCCTGCCGATAAAAGCACAAAAGCCATCGGGATGATAGATAACCTGAATAACCTTTTCAACAGATCACCCTGTTCATAAGAATATGGTTTTCAGCTCAGAGATCATATCACTGGGCAGCATCGCTCTCTTGGAATACTTCCGGGCACACCTGTCGCCTGCCAGACCATGGTAATAAACCGCACTGACCGCTGCGCTCTCCGTGTCCAAGCCCTGAGCAAGCAGGCTTGCTATCATTCCTGCCAGGACATCACCGCTGCCCCCCTTGCCCATGCCGTTGTTGCCCGTCAGATTAACATATACCCTGCCGCTGGGAGTCGCTATCAGGGTGTTGGCGCCCTTTAAAACCAGTATCACCCCATATTCCTGGGCAAAGCTCTTGGCAATATGATATCTGTCTGACTGTACCGCCTTGATCTCTCTCCCTAAAAGCCTTGCCATCTCTCCCGGATGAGGAGTCAGTATGATCGGTGCAGTTGACCTTTTCAAAACATTTATATTCGAGCTAATGGCATTTATTCCATCGGCGTCAAGCACAAGGGGCTTCACCGCCCCATCCACCAGCAGCGCCACCAGACTGCTGATGCTTTTGCTCTGACCGATACCGCACCCGATCAGGACGGCATCGGATTCCTTTGTCATCAAATCCATTAGCTTGCCATATTCATCAATGTCTATCAGACCGTCCTTGGACTGACTGAGAGGCTTATAAACAGGCTCAGCAAGTCTTGACGCTATAACAGGATATATTGATTCCGGGACGGCAAGCTTGAGCAGTCCCACGCCCATACGCAGGGCAGCCTCGGCAGACATCATTGCAGCCCCGGCCATGCCATAGCTGCCGCATATCGCAAGGAGAGTGCCGTTGTCTCCCTTGTGAGCGGAGGCCTTCTTTTTTGGGAAGGGCCTTGCCGACACAAACTCATCAGTTGAGAGCATAATGAAAGGCGAGTTTTTGATGACAGCCTCAGGAATGCCCACATTTTCCACACTTATAGTTCCGCACATATCCGCCGACGGATAGAGAACGTGTAAAGGCTTGAGCGCCGAAAAAGACACGGTGTAATCCGCATTGAAGCACACCCCGCCTATCCTTCCGGTATCACACTCAATGCCGCTTGGAAGGTCAACAGCTATCCTGACAGCTCTTTTATTATCATTACAAAAGCCGAAAAGATCAGACAGATCCGTCGAAAGATCTCCCCGGAAGCCAATTCCGTAAACTGCGTCTATTATCATATCAGCATCCCTGACTATGCCTATGCTCTCATAGTAGCGTGTCATGTAATCCAGGACCTCTACATTGTCCGGCAGCATTGACCTGTTCATCCTTGCAAGCTCCGTTTTGGGTTCTCCGCAAACAAGGACAACGCTCACCCTGCACATTGCAGAGAGCAGCCTTGCGATCACAAAACCATCCCCGCCGTTATTCCCTGACCCGCACAACACGCACACGCTGCGCAGCTTTCTCTCCGAAATAAGCTTGGAAGCAAGATCAGCCACCTTAGTTCCGGCGGCTTCCATGAGCACATCCATTCCTATCCCATGATCCCCTGCGATAAGCTCTATATTTTTCATCACATTACTTTCCGTAACTACCATCACACGACACCCCGCTAACAGAATAATCAGCAATACATCCAAAATGAGTATATCACACTCCGATTTCTAATGCAATATTTCATATATTCTCCCCAAGCACCTTGGCCCAGACTCATTAGAACAAGTGCCCCTCACGCAAAAAAGGTCCGATGGAACCGCAGCTCCACCGAACCTAAGCTTTTTCTCTAAATGTATTATTTGGCGCCCTTTTAGCCCTTCTTGCCCTTTTTGGCTTCATCCGCTGACTTATCTTCAGAGGCAACGTCAGACACTGTTTCTTTTTTCTCTGAGGACTTCACTTCCTCCTGCTTTGTCTTTTCAGCATCAGATCTGTCAGTCTTTTCACCCGACTCATCATTGTCGGTGTTCACTTTGAGCTTGCCGATATCAGCCACGGTCTTGCCCTTGGAATTGCTCATCTCCACTGCCTTGCGGATAAGCTCATCCTCCTTCTGCATCTTGAGGAACTTCTTTTTAAGCTCCACGGAAAGATACGGTCTTATCAGGCTCATAGTCTTCTCGTTAGGAGTCATAAGCAGCACAGCGGGCTTTTTTCTTACCTTATCATGGATAATGAAATAGTAGGTATCAAGGTTATACTCATTCTCAGCTGCTCTAAGGAGATTGGGATATTTCTTCGGGTCAATAGTCCTCTGACCGGTCTGGGGATCAATATAATGTCCGATATCGTCAATTGCCTTTACGTCAAAATATGTGATAGTGCGGCGCCTTGATCTTCCCTTGATCTTTGCTATCCTAAGCTCTCCGAGAACAAAGGTGTATTCATACTCAACATGGGAATTTTTGATCAGGAAGTAGACAATATATCCGGCAAAGCCCGCCATAGACAGCACCAGAAGAAACAGCCAGTCCGCTACAGTGACCATAAGGTAGATCATGACAAAGAGTCCTGCCGCAACAAGAGCAAGCCCCAGCATCAGCCTTGAAAAGCTCGCCGGAGACATTCTTCGCTTGACCACCTGCTCATAATAAGCGTCAATATTGTCCAGAGCGATATATTTTTCCATAAATTTTGCACCTCGGTTTTGTAATATCATTCATTATATCATGATTTTTGACAATAATCAATTATTTTTTTGCCGGGCGCAGAGCCGGGCGCTCCCAATTTCGCGTTGGCAGAATGCCTGATTTCTCAGTTGGCCGATCGCGGCTGTTACTATCTTCACACGGACACTGAATTATATTCTCAGAGAAACTTTCAGTGCGAACACAGAAGCGTAGGCGCAGTGAAACCAGTGCCCTTGGGGTGCTCTGCGCCGTCGCCGGTTATCATTCATAATAATCTTTTAACACACGTAGAAATAATGTGACAAGCACCGTAAAAAGTCAGGCTTTGTATTGACTTGATATTTTGCGGTGTGTTATAATTTCCTTGCAGAGATGTACGATTGTCACAGTTGAATTATACTGTGGCCATGTTATATTTTGACAGTAAAGGAGATTTGAGTATGAGTTTAGGTGATTATGAGCGCTCACAGAAGGTCTTTGAAGCTCTTTGCCGGGATCTTGATTCCCGTGAATGGAAGTACAAAAAGGACGATGATGATTTCAAGGTTCAGTTTATTGTTACCGGCAACGATATTCCTATGTCTGTAACCGCCGTTGTTCAGGATAAGCAGCAGCTGATAGCGTTCCTGTCTCCTTTGCAGGCTAAGTATCCTGAGGACAAAAGACAGGAGGGCGCTGTCGCAGTAAGCTTTATCAACAATAAGCTGGTGGATGGCTGCTTTGATTATGATATCAGTGACGGCTCCATACTGTTCAGGCTTACAAACAGCTATGTGGATAGTGATATGGGGGATGAGCTTTTCTCTTATATCGTTGATCTTTCCCTTACCATGATAGATGAGTTCAACGACCTGTTTGAAAATCTTACCACCGGCAGGATGACCCTGCAGGAATTGATGGAAAAGTATTGAAAAGGAGGTTACTGACATGAGTTTACTTACTGATCTGACAAAGGCTCAGAAGGTGTATGATGATCTGTGCGCTATGCTCGACAAGAATGGTATTAAATATCATAAAAACGAGAACAATCTTTCAATAGGCTTTTTTGCCACCGGCGAGGATATTCCCATGGAATTCAACGTCAGGGTCGATGCGGGCCGTCAGCTTATTTCTCTCTATTCAAAACTGCCCTTTACTGTGCCTGATGAGAAGAAAAACGATATGGCTGTTGCCTGCTGTGTTGCCGGCTGCGGACTCTGGGACGGCAGCTTTGATTTTGATTATGAGAGCGGCGAGATGTATTATCGCATGACAGCTTCATTCATTGGCAGCGATATCGGTGAGGGCCTTTTCCGCTATATGATCTCAATGGCTGGCAAGGTCGTTGACCGTTATAATGACAAGCTCCTTGCCGTGTGCAAGGGCTACCTGAGCCTTGATGATTTTATCAAAGAGGAAGATACTGAAAAAAAGGACTGAGTTGCCTATACTCTGTGCCCCGTTAATCGCAACATACAAAACCACGGCCGACCGTCAAAGTCAGACCGTGGTTTTTGCTTTGTATTAATCTTCAAAAAGAGGTGTTGAGAAGTAGCGCTCTGCCGTATCGGGCAGGATAGTCACTACGGTCTTGCCTGAGCCCAGCTTCTCAGCAAGCTTCAGGGCTGCGGCTACGTTTGTTCCTGCGGATATGCCGCACATGATACCCTCCATGGAAGCTAATTTCTTTGCCGTCTCAATAGCCTCCTCGTCAGTGACGATGTATATATGGTCATAGATCTGGGTGTTGAGGATAAAGGGGATTATGCCGTCACCAATGCCCATCTGCAGGTGCGTACCGATGGTGCCGCCTGCGAGAATAGCGGCGTGTTCGGGCTCAACCGCCCATATCTCCATGTCCGGATACTGCTTCTTCAGCGTCTCACCGATGCCTGTGATGGTGCCTCCGGTGCCTATTCCCGAACAGAAGCCATCGATTTTTCCTGCCGTCTGCTCCAGTATCTCCAGTGCGGTATAATACTTATGTGCATAGACATTATTCTCGTTTTCAAACTGCTGAGGGACGAATACCCTCGGATCCTCCTTTGCCATGTTGAGGGCCGTGTCAAGGCACTGCTGGATGCATTTGCCTATGTCACCGTCATCGTGGATCAGTATTACATCAGCTCCATAATGCCTTACCAGCTTCCTGCGCTCCTCACTGACAGAGTCGGGCATTATTATAATGGTCTTGTAGCCTCTCACAGCTCCTACAAGAGCCAGTCCTATGCCTTGATTACCGCTGGTTGGCTCGACGATTATCGTGTCAGGGTGAATCTTTCCTTCCTTTTCCGCCATACGGATCATGTTGAAGGCTGTACGTGTTTTGATAGAGCCTCCTACATTCAGCCCTTCAAATTTTACAAGTATCTCAGCACTTCCGGGCTTGTTGATCCGGTTGAGTCTAATCATCGGGGTGTGACCGATAGCCTCAAGAATGTTGTTGTAAACCATATTATCAGACCTCGTATTCTATTGAGCATTACGGAGTCAATTATAACACAATGTTGTAAAAAAATAAAGCTGTTTATTTTTCGATAATAGAATTATTGTCATTTCTCAAGGGAAACGGATTTGACAATTGAGTTGGGATGATATATTATATACTATGCAATCAAAGAGAAAAGGATCAATGGAGGCGAGGTTATGCTTTGCGAGAGTATGCCGGGTATTGAGTGGTTTACAAATGACAATCCTTACACCGAGTGCAATTACAAGTTTCACTATATTGTAATTCCCGATGTCAAAGACGAATCTTTGACAGTGAAAATCTGGAACGGTTTGTTCTGTTATGAAAAGAGTCAGGATCAGATTCTGTCAGAACGTGCGTTTCCCATGACAAAGGGCGGGCTAAATGAGATGGTGGAATACATCCGTGAGCAGGGTGCTTTGTTTGAGGAATGATTTAAACCCAAATTTTTTAAAAAAACATCTTGCTTTTTTCTGATGGTTATGATATACTCATATAGTGCTTTGAGCACAGAATGCTTTGGAGAGTTGTCCGAGCTGGCCGAAGGAGCACGATTGGAAATCGTGTAAACGGCTACAACCGTTTCGAGGGTTCGAATCCCTCACTCTCCGGAATAGAGAAACCCGCATAAATGCTGAAACGTCAGTGTTTATGCGGGTTTTCTTTGCTTTTATATCGTCGCTATTGTCATTAAAATGTCACTAATAAGGCGAAAATTCCATATTTTCAAGACAAATTCCATATGAAATTCCATACGGAATTCAGCCGTTGATAGCATCGGTAAAGAATCGGTTGATCTTATCATCGACCATCTTTTTCTCATCGGAGAAGGAATACTGATAGATCTTATCCATCGTGCTGATATCGTCCCATCCTCCGCGCTCAAGGGCGTACTTCAGCGGGATGCCCAGAAAGCTCATGATACTTGCGTTGATGTGCCTCAGGTCGTGCAGCCGGATGTGCGGGATACCGTTCTTTGTGCATATTTTATCCAGATGACTTCTGATGCACGGCAGACTGACGGTGATGATAGGAGTGATCGGATCAATATTGATGTGCTTGTCAAGCAGGTCTGCCAAAAACGCAGGAATCTCAAAGGTCCGTTTGCTTTCGGTGGTCTTGGTGCCTTTTTTCACGAGCTTGTTATTCTCGTCCGGCACAACGGCTTTTCTGACGGAAATCGTCTTTTTTGCTGTACTGTAATCCGCCCATGTCAGACCGATCAGCTCAGACGCTCTCAACCCGCCGCACATTGCCAAAAACAGCGGTACGGCGCAGGAATCATCACGTATCGCTTTCAGCAAGGAGATGACCTCTTTCATCGTCAGCTCCTGTGCTTCATACTTTTCTTTTTGCGGCAGCGTGATAGCAGACAGGCTCAGCGACGGTGCGAACATCTTAAAAACAGACTTGATAAATCCGACTTGATTCTGCAGCGTTTTGGGTTTTTTGCTTCCGATTTCAGAGTTGATGGCAGCTTGAATTTTGTTGACCGTCAGCTTGTTCAGCTTTATGCACATGATAGAACTGAAATTATTCTTTTGCACATTGCGATACCCTCTTATGGTCGAGGGAGAAAGAGTGCCGCCCTTAAACTCAATATATCTGTCGATGGCTTCGGAGAGCGTCATTGCGGTACTGTCCCGGGTGACCTCCTGATGGTGTGCCTTGAAGCTTGCTGCAAGATACTCAGCTTCTTTTTTGGTCGGCGCCGTGAAGCTCTTGCGGATCTTCTTGCCGTTCTGGTCCATACCAACAAAGACCTGAACGTTCCATGATCCGGACGGTAGTTTTTTGGCTTTCATAATCTGTCACTCCTCTCTTGATTTCCGGAGCGGATAATGCTATACTTGACTTGTCTGAGTTTGATATCATGATATCATTATCCGGAGAAGCCCTGTCGGTATGTTCACAGCATATCGGCAGGGCGGTTTTTTTACAGGCATTTTTTCAGAAGGTCATTGTTATTGAGGATCTTTTCTAAAAGCTGACTTAAAATCGTCGGATAGCTTTTACCGAGCGACTTAGCCTTTTCCATTGACTGAGGTGACAGGCTGACAGTTACGGACTGATTATTTCTTTCGGTAGCGCGGTAAGCTCTTCTGAGCTGTTCGTCCGTAAGCTCAGGGCAGTCTTCATCAAAAGATACAGGCAATTTCTCTGCATCTTCAAGCATTCTTACTTGTTCGGCAGTGAGCGGCTTGCTTACATCAATTTCTTTACGAATGTTCATAGTAGGTTCTCCTTTCCTTTGGTGTGGCTTTACGGGCGGAAATAATTCTTATAATATCACTTCCGCGTTCTGTATATACTACCATTGCAATAAAGGTCGTTTTATCTATCATACCGATGGTTATATATCTGTCCTCATAATCGGAGTGAAGTTCGTCATAAATTTCTATTCTGTTATCATCATAAAAAACATGACTTGCTGTTTCAAAATCTATGCCATGTTTTTTGATATTGATCTGTTCTTTGTTGTCATCCCATTCAAATGTCATTGATACCTTCATTCCTTCCTCCACCGCTCCGGCGGTGGGTTTTTTATTCCATGCGATAGACCACCTGCACCACCTTGCCGATGACACGAATGCTTGTGTCGTGAAGGTCATAGACCTGCACCTTGTTGGATAATACCATTATTCGGCTCTTGTCCCTTCCGGCGTTGCAGCGTCGGGAGGGGCTTTTTCTATTCCATTATGCAAACAGTTCATTGTATTCTTTTGGCAATCCATACAGTTCCGCCATACTTATTCCATATATATTACAAATTACGTGGTCGTTGTAATTGCTATAGTTTTTTGGTGTTATGTAGTATCTATCGTTACAGGCAAGACGTTTTGCAACATCTGCCATCGGTTCACTTACGTAAAAAATTTGCTGATAATCATCTGGCGTCATAACTTTAAAACCTTCTACCGCTGGGATTGGGCATAACAGATTTCTTGCAAAACAATTTGCTTCTTTGTTTTGTTTATCGCCATCTTCTGTATGCCCAAGAATGACATGGCCGAGTTCATGAGCCAATGTGAAGCGTACTGTTGTTTCATCTTTTTTTGAGTTGTATGCAACAATATATCTTCTCTTGACAGGGTCGCAGATATTATAACCGTAATCGGATGAGGGAAAAAAGTTTTCAGAAGAAATCCCAAAACGCGCCATTAGCTGATCGTATGTATAAAGCCTTACATTGTTCAGATTTCTAAATAAATGAAATATTCCGATTGGAAATGAAAACTCCTTATACTCAATCAAAGTTTCATAAGCGGCATTAGTAGCTTTAGAATAATCAGGAAATTTAATCATCCCAATCCTCCTTAAACATTATTTTAGCCATGTCTAACAGTTGTTTTCGCTGTTCGGGCGTTAGGTTTTTTGCGTTTCGGTTTAATATAATCAGTTCTTCGTCTTCAGGCTCCTCGGTATCGTCCAAGGGGCTTTTTTCGTTGTCAAGCAAATAATCTATCGAGACATTAAAGAATTGGGCTATTTTTTTAAGCATTTCAGTATCAGGCATTCTTTTTCCAGTTTCCCACATGGCTATCGTCCCAGATGAAATATTGAATTCAGAAGCAAACTGCGTTTGTGTTAGGCCTTTAGTTTTTCGTAATTGTTTAAGGTTTTCAGCAAACATTTTATAATCACTCCTTTCTTATCTCAGAATATCACAAAGTGTTATATTTGTCAAACGCAAAACTAACAAATTGTATAATATAACAAAATGTTAGAACAACTATTGACAACTAACAAAACGTGAGATATAATTCTAACATACCGTTAGAAAAGAGGGGGTGATAAACATTGATAGCTTTATACAAATATCGCACTCGAAAAGCAATGACTCAAGCTGAGCTTGCAAAAATGTTAGGTGTAACGCCTAACTGTATTACCCAGTGGGAGAGCGGTGTAAGGCGCCCGAATGTAATCATGCTTAAAAAACTTGCAGAGTTGCTTGAGTGTACCGCAGACGACCTGCTTGAGCCGATTGAGACATGAAAGGACTGACAAACAATGAACAACGAAATTATCAGCATCAACTACGACAGCGAACAACCTACCGTGATAGGCAGAGAATTACACGAGGCTCTGGAAGTACAGACACCTTACGATAAGTGGTTCCCGAGAATGTGCGAGTATGGTTTTGAAGCTGGAAAAGACTTTTCGACATTTTTGTCGGAAAGTACAGGAGGCAGACCCGGCACAAACCACCAGCTCACCATTCCTATGGCGAAGGAAATCTGTATGCTCCAGAGAACAGACAAGGGAAAAGAATTCCGTCAGTACTTCATCAAGGTTGAAGAACAGTGGAACACTCCCGAAGCAGTGATGGCAAGAGCCTTACAGTATGCGCAGAAGAGGCTCGACGCTGTAATACACAGCAACAGACTTCTTGAACAGCAAATCGAACACGACAAGCCGAAGGTGGTCTTTGCCGATGCGGTATCGACTGCCAAGACCTCTATCCTGATCGGCGACCTTGCAAAGCTTATCAAGCAGAACGGCGTTGATATGGGACAAAAGAGGCTCTTTGAGTGGCTGAGGACAAACGGATATCTGATAAAAACCGGAAGCTCCAAGAATATGCCGATACAGCGATACATGGAGCAGGGGCTTTTTGAAGTGAAGGAAAGTGTTGTAGCTAACCCGGACGGCTCTTCGAGAGTGACTCGGACAACAAAGGTTACCGGCAAGGGCCAGCAGTACTTCATCAATTTGTTTCTTGCTGATTTGAGCAGGGCGGGGAGGTGAAATAATGACCGACAACGAGAAGCTTCTCAGCATAGTCAGCGAGGTGCTCAGCGACAAGCTCAGCAAAAGCCTCGCCGACCGGCTTACCGCTGAGATATGTGAAAAACTGCTTGAAAACATGATGGCGAATATGTACGCAGACAAGGAGCGCATTGACATCAAGCTCCGGAACAGCCTGCCTATAGATGAGCGTGAGATGCTCGTAGGCCTGAGGGATAGTCTCGACAGTACGATAAAGCAGCTTGAACAGGAGCTTAGCGATATGCGCAAAAAGGAAAACAGCTAAAACCAACGGAAGATGCATAACAATGAAATGAAAGGAGCTGACACTATGCCCAGAACAAAAACGTATCGCAGCAGAAGTCCGGGACAAAAGATACTGGACGTTATCGCGTACCATCAGAGCAGACTGGAGCTATCACACAAGGAACTGGCGATCAAGATAGCCATCCCGTATGAGACGCTGCTGCGCAGAGAGAAAAGCCCAGACAAGTTTACTGTCGGGGAGCTGACAAGAATGTCGGCGGCATTTGGCGTACCGCTTGCCGATCTTGTGAACGGTACAGTGGCAACATAACAAAATCACAACAAAACAGGAGGACGACAAAATGACAAGACTGAGCGGACTGTTGCTGGCGCTGATGATCGGGGGCGGTTTCTGCCTGCTGCTGGTACTGGGTAACGCCGTGATGGCTGTGCTGTGCAGAGTGTGCAGACCCCTTGAGGAGTGGCGTGAGCGCGGCATTGAGCTGCTTGAAATGCAGGAGGATGAAGAGGAATGAGAAAGAGCGAAGGACGTCACAATAAACTGCCCGAACGACAAGAGGAGCCTATGAAAGCAAGAATAATTCCCATTGACGACCCTGCACGTCTGAGCGACGAACAGAAGGCACGTATCATAGCCACAGCCTACGCAGGACCCAAGAGCTTTCTGTGGAGAGCCAACGAGCTGAAGAACATCGGTTATTGCACGGACGACGTGAAGTTTCAGGTGCTGAAGGAGTCCGATCTCATCAGCAATGAGCTGTATGATTGTATCTACGACCTCTATTTCGGCATTGTCAGGCTCAAAGGCAATGTGTTTGAGCCTAAGCCGCTGGATATAGCGGAGTATCAGAACACAGTTGTCGCAGAAAATGAAACAACCACTTCTCTTGATACATCAACCGCCGCAGAAGCACCAACCGAAACACCAACTGCAGACCAGCCGGAAAAGCGTGCATACGCTCAGCGCATGACCGATGAGGAGACCGTTGAGCTGATAAATTTTTATCTCGACGGGGCAAGCTATGAGGATTTAGCACAGCGCTACGGCAGAACGGTGGCACAGATAAAGGCAAAGCTCCGAGATGAAAAATCGAAAGGAAAGCACAGGGATATGTTTAATGATAAGACAATGCCGTCGGTCGGGCTGCCGTCAGCAGAACCGGAAGAATTGACCGATATCACAGCGGCGGTCGTAGAGGAGCACGGTGTACCCAAAGCCATAAAGGCAAAGGGCAAGGGCTTCTTGACCACAGAGGGCGGGCTGAAGCTGGATGAA
>CACXMR010000043.1 GCA_902768825.1 uncultured Ruminococcus sp. | reverse complement strand
CGTTCATCCGCTCATTCTATGCTGAACGAAGGCTTTGATATCGAAGCTGTTTCGATGGACGAAGTAACCTGCGTCATCAAGCAAATGGCTCTTGACGGCACGCTAAAAGGCGACAACGGTTATGCTTATCTTGCCTATAATTACGACAACGAGAGCTTTGCGGCTGGGTGTGTCAGGGCATTATTGTGCAATCGTGTGAAGCCTGTCAATGTAGATCAGCCGATATCAGACTTTGAAAGAATCAACTTTCCTCTTGCCCAAAAGCAGAAGGAAGCTATTGAACAGTTTTTCAGGAATCGCTTTTCCATCATCACTGGCGGTCCCGGAACAGGAAAAAGCACAGTCTTGAAAGCTATCCTTGAAGTGCAACACAGTATCTATCCGAAAACGGATATTCTTCTCCTTGCACCCACAGGAAAGGCGGCGAGACGAATGGCGGAAGCAACCGGACATGAGGCTTTCACGATACATTCCGGTTTGCACATTGGTGAAGATACAGGCATTGACAGTATTGAAAAGGTTCTTTCCGATGTTGTTATCATTGACGAGGTTTCCATGTGTGATATGCGGCTTTTTGCAATGCTTATGGCGGCGATAGACCCCACAAAGACAAAGCTGCTGCTTGTCGGAGACAGCGACCAGCTTCCATCTGTCGGTGCCGGAAATGTGCTGAACGAGCTTATTACCTGCGGCAAAGTCCCTGTCACAAGGCTTGATCTTGTCTATCGTCAGGGTGCAGGCAGTATCATTCCTGTCAACGCTGAAAAGGTCAATGCAGGCGATTCAAAACTTTCCTACAATCGGGAGTTTCAATTTATCCGTGCAGACGAACCCGAATTTTGTTTTGATACAGTCGTTGCACAGTACATTTTCGAGATTAAGAATAACGGTATCGAAAATTGCTGTATCCTGTGTCCGATGAAATCAAGGGGACTTAACTCCGTCAACGAATATAACCGGCAGATTCAGGCTGCTATCAATCCGCCTGCGCCGAACAAGCCTGAGATCAGGCTCAAAAACTCTGTTTTCAGGTTAGGCGACAGAGTGATGCAGACGAAAAACTCTGAAAATGTATCCAACGGCGAGACTGGTTTTATCGTTGAGATAAAGAAGGACGAAGACGACAATGAACTTTGCGGTATCCGCTTTGACGGAAAACCGCATGTGTTCTGGTACTATACCGAGGAAATGCAGAATATCACTCTTGCATATTCGATCACCATTCATAAAAGTCAGGGCAGTGAGTTCAAATCGGTATAATCCCAATGATGAAGAGCTTCTATATCATGCTCAAGCGAAATCTTCTATACACAGCCGTTACCCGTGCCAAAAGCAAGGTCATTCTTGTCGGTCAGAGACAGGCTGTTTTTATGGCAGTCAACAAAACCGAGACGGATAAACGCAACACACAGCTTGGGCGGAGAATATAACAAACGCCGTGTCCTCATATAAAATTGAGAACACGGCAAAGTTATAGTTAGTCTGTATTCAGTGCCCCTTCAGCATAGTCTATTTCCATGCTTACACTTCTGACGTACTCATCGTAGTCCACACATTTCCTTATATGCTCACTCTCGAAAGAATTCTGATTGTATGTTTCACGGTTTACTCGTGCAAGCCGAGAGCGTAAGGTCTCAACGAACTGCTTGCTTTGCACAATTTCCGACACATCAGAAAAAACTGATGAAAGCCAGAAAAATTCCTCGTCAGTACATTGGTTTTTAAAAAAGTCAATTGTTTCTGAAATATCTTCGGACAGAATTTTCGTTTCTTCTTTCCAACATTTTTCAGTTCCGTAGTCATCATTTGGATGAAGGGATAATAGTTCCAAAATAGATTCTCTGAGTTTGTTAATGTTCATTTTGCTTTCCTCCTTTTTTGTGTGGTACAGCCTCCCCACCCCAAAAGTGGAGCGAGGGACTGACCATATGATTGTTTAGTCGTTTAGTGCGCCTTCGGCAAATTCCAACACTCTGTCTATATGGTATTCTTTGCATTCATCGGGAAACTTCTTTGCGACCTTATAAAGACAATCGACAAAAGCGCGGCTCTGCGTCTTTTCAGCAACATCATCAAAGACTTCGCTAAGCCATGAAAACTCATCGGCAGTACATTCTGTTTCAAGGAAGGCAATAGTATCATTAATATTACGAGAAAGTATTTCTATTTCTTCTTTGCAGCATGTAAGACTCTAATGCCTCGCTGATAAAAAAACAAGGTAAAGAAATTTGTTGCTTTTTGTATAGATAAAGAGGAATCATGATCCTGCCAACCCGACCGTTTCCATCGTCAAAAGGATGTATGGTCTCCATTTGTGCATGGATAATCGCTACTCTTACCAGAGGCTGTAATGAATCATGCGGATCATTGATATATTCAATCAGGTTTTTCATAAGTGTCGGAACATTCTGTGGAGCAGGAGGAATATATGTTATCTCTCGTGAACCATTTGTCATGCCTATAAAATTTTGTGTATTCCTATATACACCGATCAAAGCGTTTTCTCTCTTGCGGACATTACCGAATAGTAATGCCTCATGAATCTTACATAAGAAGTCGTCAGAAAAACTCCCGATTTGAAGCATTTTCAATCCAAGCACCGTAGCGTGAAAATAATTGGAAACCTCATTCAGGTTCTGATTGTTTTTGTCTGGCTCGATCTGGTTAATCAAAACTCCGTCAAGTGTTGCCTGAGTTCCCTCAAGCTTGGTAGAAGCAATCGCCTCTTTTTGCTGTAGTGTTGGCATAAACCAACTACTGTCAAGTTTACTATCTTTGATCTTTTCTTTGTAAACTTCAAGCTTTGATGTCGCCTCCAGTAACTCGTTAATAAAAATGCTGTAATCAAGCGTTTCTGTCGGCAACGGTAACATTACAGGATCAAATGCTTTTTTCATAGTTATCGCTCCTTTGTTGATTTTGTGATTATTATAGCCCTTATAGACTCAAATGTTAATAGTTTTGATTTTAATTTTGTTTTTATGATCGATTATATTAAAAGATACTGGGAACAGGTTCCTTTTTTTTGAGTAAAACGGTTAACTGAATCGTTATCGAAAAGAGAATACAGCTTATTTTTTTCAGGCAGAGGTTCCTCAATCTTGTTGTCAGAAGGCAAATATAGATCAGAAAACGTCAGATAACTATTCTGTTACTTTGGGATATGTCAACAACCTGAATAATGTGATCAACGGCAAAGACTATGTTGCTATGAGAAGGTATCGTGACGGTTTATGGATACTTGAAAGCATCAGCAAGTGTCTGAAACGTGTAAAGCAAATACAACAGTAAAACATAAACAGACCTTCCGCTAAGATTTGTTTCGTAGCAGAAGGTCTGTTTTTATATAGAGATAAATCCCGGAGTATTCTTTGAACCCATACAATAGTTCAAATACTCAGAGACAGAACCGCAATGAGCTTTTTTACAGCCGATTTTTCAGGTCTATCCGGCAGCATATTCCAGACGCTGTTCCCATGTGGTTTTTTCCGGCCAGTTGTCAGTATCGAAATATTTCCGGATAATTCCGAAAATATAGCTGCCCTTTTCCTGCAAATGAACGCTTTCAAAATAATCAGGTATAATGCCGCCGGATAGAAGATCACCCATAAATTCAGCCATCTCTTCATTTTCGTTCTGTTTGCCATAGTCAGAAACAAAATATACATTTTCAAAGTGTTCGCCGCAGTTATCCGAAAGTGTTGTATATTCGGCGGATACGTCTAAATCACTGTAATTATTTGCGTACTCGAAATGATCGGGATTGGTACCATAAAAATCCTCGGTCAGTTCCTTGATACCTCCTGATAATTCTATTTTATGATAGATCAGGTGATATATCTCATGGAAGATGATTTGCTTTGAAAGATTATAGCCTCCACATACTACCAGCAAGCCTTCGTTGCCGGAGGCGTATGCACAAGGATTCCTGACACCTGCGCCGGAAAGACTTGTGATATTATCTACAAGCTCAATACGGATCGGTTCACCTAAATCAGACGACATCTGTTTGAAGAAACCGTCAGGGTACATCCTGAGAACGTCCCGAAGAGAAAACATTGCACTGTAAAGAAGTTTGTCGTCCGTCAGCGGTTCGGAGAGATAGTCGAAATGTGTCATTTCCATTTCCTCACGAAGCTTCAAAACGATACCGAATTCATCTTGCAAGGCTGTCCGCATGGTTTCTATATCCTCGTCGCTTATCTTCGGGAGACTGTACTCGCTTTCCGATCGTGTCGGCGTGACCTGCGGCTGCACAGACGAGAGAGCCCACCGATAAAGTTCTGTTTTTCCTGCACCGGACACGGTAAAATACAATCTGCTGCCGCTTAGTGCTGTACCGGAGATATTTATGCTTCCGTAATTTTCAGTCAGATCGAGACTAAATACCGTTCCGTCATCATTGTGCAGATTCAGGATACTGCTGCCGTCACCCTTTGACAGCGTGACATAGTAATCCTCGTTGATGCAGCAGGTTTGACCAGGAGCATCCTCGGATGTGAAATATTCTTTTTCATAGTCAAAAGGGTTTGTTGAAGAATAGATAACCTCGGGTTCAGATGTTCTTTCCGGAGCAAAACCGATAATGACAGATCGTCGATTGTCTATCCGTTCCGCAGATAAAAACCGGTAACCGGTTTCCGTGCGGCTTATCATCTGCGTTATATATATGTCGTCATGTTTTTTTATCTCATAAATACCGCCGGGACTGACGCAAAACAGTCTGTCTTTCATTTTAAAGCACTGTGCGATTATTTCGGTTGTTTCAAACGATGTTTCTAAATCAGGCTGATAATGCTCTCCACTCTTCAGGAAATAGATCACTCCGTCCGTTTTGTCCACCACCGTATCAGCATCCGCAAAATCAAATCTGTGAGGGGTGGTTGTTGAACGGGGACGATAAAGAGAGGTGTTTTCCGTTACAATTTCTGTTTTGCCGTTGTCTGTGTTCAGACGGTCAACGGCAAACGAACGCCCGTCATCGGATACATAAAGAAGCATAACGAGGTTCCCATCCGCCGCACCGCATACGGATAGTGTCATACCTTCTCGCTGAGGCAGCAGCCCGGAGATATCCGTCAGAATGGGTTCAGTTTCGGAAGGTTCCGTGTCAGGGACGTTAGCCGATCTATCGGATAAGAATGTTTCAGTTTGTTCAGAGGTATCGTCTGCGGTGCTTTTCAGTGATGAGGATTTATCCTGCGAAATGCTGCTCTCCTGCATACGGGAAGTGGATGTACAGCCCAATAACGCTATCAGTCCTGCCATCAGAATAATTACTGCGATCCTTGCCCGAAAGAGATGTGATCTTTTATTTTGTCCCATTGTCAGTTCTCCTTACAGCTAATGCTATGCTTTTATGCTTTGTGCCTCAGCAACATTATGTATACATTTTAGCACAGCTTCGCAGTAATATCAACCGAGAATGTGCAGTGGCAGGAGATTGAAGATGCAGACATTTTTTCAATCCCCCCAATTTTTGCAAAGAAGTTGCAAAGATCGGTTTGATATACTTTAGACACAACAGAAACACAAAACACCACAGGAAAAAAGATTTGAAGAAATTTCAAAAACCTGCAAGTTTTGAAAAGATGTTGCAAAGATCAGTCTGGTATACTGATGACAGAACAAAGGAAAACACAAACCCGAACATAAAATCAAAACAAAAAGGAGTTAATCACTATGAAAAAGACAGTCAACACCACAGAAAGCAAGTCCACCCTTACCACAACCAACACAAACAAAAAAGGAGCGATCACTATGAAAAAGACAAGCATGAAAAACAGAGTTATGGCAGCAGTTCTCGCCACAGCAGCAGCGCTCTCAATCTGCACAGTCGCTATGACATCGACAGCAATGAGCGTTACCGTAAACGCTGCAAGCATCGAAGAAACCGGCAAGAAGATCGGCATCGACGCAGCGGACGCGGCATTCGATACCATCGCAGATCTGTTCCCCGGCGGAAAGATCGTGCTCTCACCATTCAAGACCCTGTTCCATGCAGGCGTGGATGATAAGGACCCCATGGAGATCATGAGCGAAAAGCTGGATCAGATCGACAACAAGCTGGATCAGCTGGATCAGAAGCTGGACGACCTCAACGAAAACATCAACAAGAATACAGAATGGATGGCGCAGAAGGTACAGAACACCGCCGACATGAGCGAGCTTCGTGCAGACTTCAAGGGACTCAGCCCCCAGCTTGCAAAGTTCGTCAAGGATGTCAAGGCAATCGAAACAAACCCGAAGCTCAACAAGACACAGAAGATCATGCGCCTTGCGGCTCTGACCGATACAACAAGATTCGACAGCATCACCACATACGTTTACAATATCATGAAGTCCATGGACGGTACAGATCCCGCTTATGTTGATATGTTTAAGGCGCTTTATACAAAAGAAGCCATTAACTCAATGTTTGCAAGAGAAGCATATAAGGCTGCTCTCCCGACTGCAGAAGCTCTTCTGACTCAGTATGTTTCCGCAGTTGCTCTTATGCAGGAGTGCCAGACGGCAGTCAAGGCAGTGGCAGAGTTCAAAAAAGAGGATATCGAAGCTCTCGGAATGGGCAGCGATCTCAACCTCTATATTAACTTCGATCAGTACAGACATTCTTTGGATGACAATGACGCTTCCGACGCTCTTACAGCCGCAGCCATCGGAGTAAAGAACTTCAGAACAAAGTATGACAGACCTGCATTCATCAACAAGAACAGCGAAACAGCCGGCAGAGAAGTATCACTGGATTATAACAAGGGTTGTCAGTACGTATGGTCAACAAACAAAGGCGATCATCTTGACATCGAAGGCAAAGTCAAGGCCAATGTCCTGACTACCAAAGAGCTTTCAATGATAGCCGATCATGTCAGAACGAAATTCCCCACAAGAAGTATGTATGAATATCTTGTTACAGATATGGGGATTAAATCAAATCTTACCGGAGACTGCTACATCGTTCTCAGCGATAAGGTAAACGTAAGCAAGACCAGAAATTCCAAGATAGACAAGTCCCTCAACGGCGCTTACGATGTAATAGGCTATGATCGCTTAGGAACAGTCAAGGCGATCCGCATGGGCGACAGAGGCAAGTCTGTTTATGATATCGACACCAGCACAGCAGATCTCTTTTACGTAAAGGTCGTCAGAGTATTCAACGCTTAATAGTATTATTCAATATATACCGCATAAATTTAACAACCCCGTCCTGTCTGAATCTTAGGCAGGACGGGGTTGTCATGCTGTGATTTTTTCAGTACAAATCTTCGTCAAAAAGAAAATCTGCCCATGAGTATTGACTCATATATTCATTCTGGTAGGCGTTGACAGCGCCGCCGTCCAGTTCCTTAAAGCGGTAATAGTCGCAGTCCAGCACATCAGGATTAACGGCAAGGGCATTGTAGCTGCGGACAACCGCATCTTCTGCGCCGACGGCTTTGAGGCTTTTAAGCATGGCATAAATGTAGGTCTGCAAAAGGTTCTGGAGCTTCTTGTCGTATGGCTCGTCCTCAAATATTGCAGCAAAGATCTCCCTTGTGGTGCAGGAAGTGCCTTGCTTGTGTACAAGATATGCAAAAACCTCCTTTGCCTTGCTGCGCTCAAATCGAACGTGAGCGCCGTCAGGAGTAAATACGTCAAAATTGCCGAAGCACTGCACCCGCAGCTTTGCATTCTTCTTCGGAACAATGGGAAAGCGCAGGTCGTCAAGCTCCGCCCTGACCTCCTTGACGGTAACGGGCTTCATGATGTAGCCAGAAGCTTTCATATCCATAGCCTGACCCTTATATTCGGAAAAACCTGTCACAAAAATGATGTTCATTTTCCGGTTGATCTCTTTGAGTTTTTTTGCGACCGTAACTCCGTTCATTCCTCTCATGTGGATGTCCAGAAACGCAACATCGCAGCCGCCCTTTTCGGCTTCATCCAGCAGATCGTCCTGATCGTCAAAGCCCAGCACCTCGGCATCCGGCTTTGCTTTTTCGACCGCCATCTGCAGCATTTTCAGAGCAAGTTCCTCATCGTCAAGACACAGTATTTTCATTCGGTTGACCCTCCTTCGGTAATATCACAGTCGCCGTCGTACCCTCGCCCACCGTGCTTTCTATCCTGATCTCACCGCCGCACATATCTTTTACCCTGCGCAGTGTGTTTTCCATGCCCACATGGGAACGCCCGTCGTCCTTCTTTTCGGCTGTGATGTCAAAGCCCACGCCGTCGTCGGAAATAATAACTTCATAAGCGGTATCTGTCTCACGGGTTGAAATGGTGACAGTGCCGCCTTTCTTTTTCATTCCAACACCGTGCTTGACGGCGTTTTCAACAAGCGGCTGGATACTGAGCAGCGGAAGAACAAAATCCGTTGCCTGTATGTCGTATTCGATATTCAGCTTCTTTCCGAAACGCAGCTTTTCGATATACAGATATTTTTTCAGGTGCTCCAGCTCCTGCTCAAACGGGACAGGCTTTGTCTGCCTGAGGGAATCCATATTTCCTCTCAGATACTTTGCAAAGGTGATGGTCGCCTCCTGCGCAGTGTCGGGGTCGATCTGACACATCATGGCGATAGAAGTCAGCGCATTATACATAAAGTGGGGCTGTATCTGGCTGACCATGACGCTGACCTTTGCTTCGTACAGTTCCTTCTGCACCTGCTGATAGCGGATAGCCTCTTTGTACTGTCTGCGTAAATCGAACACCAGCCGCACCACCTGCGCGATGATCGACATCAGAAGTCCATATATAAAGAAGTTTGAACCGGGAATGCCTACGAACTGATCAACAATGTCGATGACAAGAGAAACTACAAGCGGAATCCATGAGAGCATAAAGAACAGTCTTTCTTTCATGTTCTCTTTCCTTGCCCTGCCGTATTCTATGTTGAGCAGGACTAACATCACTACGGTATTGACTGCTATCAGGAAATTGATATATGTTCCCATAGTCACAACGTCGACCACAGCGGTAAGATGAAGTATCGCTGCGGATGCAGTGAATGCGGCGTAGCCTGCCGCCATTGCACCTGCAACGGCCCGTGAGACAGGACGGGTAAGGTTTGACCTGAAATATATTATCAGGGCGATCATAAAGAAATGCCCTGCCATTTTGTCTATCAGAGGACACATTGCATGATCGGTGATCCACATAGGGAGATACCTGCTGATATTCTGAATGACCATATACAGTCCCCAGAAGAAGCACAGCACGCCGAAGGTCAGATACTTATAGTCGATCTTTCCCAAAATAAAGCCGGCGACCGGAAAGAAGAACAGACCGAAAAGGCTGACTATGATAAAAAGGCCGACAACGGGAAGAACGTCTCTGAAAAGGCGCAGATAATTGCCTGTGCCTACACTGCTGCCGCTGCCGTGACTTACGGTGACCATGGTAAGGTCGCTGAAGCCTGACGGCAGATGTTCATAGGGATTTTTAAACTCGAACACCATTTCGGTATTTTTATCAATCCCAAGCTCTTTCAGATCAGATACCGTAAAAGCGTATGAGGTATATCCTGGAGTTCCGGGCATATCATACTCCAGCGGATGCGTCTTTTTCATATTATCCATAAAGCGCTGTTTTTCCTCGTCGGTATAGGAGTTTTCGCTGTCATCACCAAAGTAATCCTCGCACATCTCGTCAAGGGTCTGATATTTATGTTCCATGATGACCTCTCCGCTTGCAGTGCTCAATTTGTACCAGACGTTTTTAGTCGAGAAGGATATTTCCTCATAATACTTGAATATGTTTTCCGGTATCCTGCCCTTGAAGGTGATGGTGTGGAAGTGATCGTTTATCGGAGATTGGCTGTCGAAGGGCTTAAAATCTCCGCCGTCCACAGAATACTCGCCCTCAAGCAGCATATACGGCGTTTTTATAAGATCAAGGTTGAGATATAACCGCATAGACATCACTGTCATACCGATGAGCATAACCACAGTCAGGACTATAACTGTAATCGCTATTGCTCTGCTTTTGAAAAATTTCATCTTTTGTATTTCCTCCGGGCAATTATTTATCATTATATCATTTATCGGAAGAAAATAAAAGAATAATAATTCTTTTTCAAAAAGACAAATAATTCTTTTTCAAAAAGACCGTTTTTTGCAAAGAAGTTGCAAAGATCAGTTTGATATACTGATGTCAGATCAAAGGAAAACACAAAACGCAAATCCGAAAAGAATGTTTTCCGTGGCGCAACAGTATAGGATCAGAAAGAACCTGAGCGCGAAATTGACAGCGGAGGCACTCCGCACAAAGGAAAACACAAAACACAAATCCGAAAAGAATGTTTTCCGCGGCGCAACAGTATAGGATCAGAAAGAACCTGAGCGCGAAATTGACAGCGGAGGCACTCCGCACAAAGGAAAACACAAAACGCAAATAAAAACAAAAAGGAGTCATCACTATGAAAAAGACAGGTATAAGAGCAAAGATCATCGCAGCTGTACTCGCAGCAGTTACCATGTGTTCCATAGGAACGGCCATGAGCGCATCGGCTATGACAGTCAGCGCAGCATCCATTGATACAACAGTGCTGTCAGAGGAATTAGAGGAATACGGCGACGCAGCCAAGAGCCTTCTGAACAGGATCACCGACAAGGACCTTGAAAAAATCAAGCAGGTCGGTATTTCAACACTTCTTGCCGGAATCGCAGAGTTCGTTCCCGGCGGCAAGACACTCAATCCGGCGCTGCAGGCACTCACGGGCGCCGCCTTCGGAAACAAGCAGATGAGCCTTGAGGATATAGATAAAAGGATCGACGAGCTGTACAGCAGGATAGATCAGTTTGAAAAGGATATGCAGAACGAGCTGAAAAACATCCTCTCCATCGAAAACTTCGACTATTCCGTATTTACTCCCTTCAATTCCGAGATTCAGGGTATGATCAATGCCATCAAAACCGCAAAAAACTCCAAGAATTACACCACAAAGCAGAAGTTAGCTATTATCGCAGCTCAGATCGACAGGGATATCGAATGGAAAAAGGGCAATTCACCCTTCGTAGGATTCACAAGCGTTTCAAAAAAGCTCAACAACGCAAATCTCGTTGACGGAAACGACATGTTCACCACCATATACAACTACTTCAGGCAGCGTTCCATGTTCAGCGGTGAGGCGATAGATAAGGCAAAGGTCGTTATGGACGGCATCATGCAGAATTACATGGCGGGCTATACAGTCCTGATGGAATGTCTGTCAGCCCAGCTCATGGTAAACGCTCTTGAGAACAAGGACGGCATCGACAGCTACTATCTTGACCACATCAGCACAAACGTAGATGAAATACAGGCAAAGATCGACGAGCTCAACAATATAGTCCTTGGTGAAACCATCGTAAGAAAAGAGATCTCAAAGGATGAATCCAATATCATCAGATACGAAGTAAGAAGGATCGGTGCATGCGGTTATATAGCTCCGGTATACGGTGATAAAACGGTTGATGTCTATGAGCTTGACAGCAAAAACACCGTCAGCGCAAAGTACAATCATATCATCAACACAAGCAGAAGAATCTTCGTAAACAAGGGCAAGTCTAACAAAGAAATCCGCTATATCGACGTGACAAATCACGGTTCTCTCTACAGCAAGAATGAAGATCAGGCAGTCGGTTCCTTCAACAGCATGGTACTCAGCGGAAGCTATCTCTCCGGCGGCGATATCAAGGATCTTGCAGCATACGCAAAGTCAAAGGGTCAGACCATCCGTGAGTTGCTCAACGCAAACGGTTTTGACACAAGCAGCCTTCCCAAAAACACATATCTTGTCACTTCAAAGGCTTATGACGATCTCGGTGTAAAAGATTTCTTTTCAGGCATTGTCGGTTCGGTACATCTTCACGGTTTATACAAAGGTATCAATGTAGACGAAAAGAACGCAGGCGAAAAGGAGGTCCGTATGTGGAACCACGGCTGCAACGGTTACTGTGCAAGCACATGGGACTTCGCAGAAGCCGGAAATGCCGCAACCATACAGGTCTGCTGAGATATGTCGTATGATGATCCGATAAGCAATAATTCAATAAGCTCCGCCCTGTCGTGTGTGGAACGGCAGAGTGGAAAATTTATAATAAATTAATGACTCTGCATAGATTTTGCAAAGATCTGTTTGGTATAATTCAGTTATAGTCAAAGGAGATCATAACACCCATTGAGCAAAAAATAAAACGAAAAGGAGATCACTAAAATGAAGATCAGAATATTATTGACAGGAATGTGCGCAGCGGCAATTCTGACAGCCTCACTTGCGGGATGCAGCGTATCGCGGTAACAACGACAGAAACGACCAAAGAACCGGATCAGGGTTCGCAGACAGAGAGCAGCTCAAAGCAAGAGGATGCCACAGCAGCCAAAGATGAATATTTCTATCTCAGTCAGGGCGAGGTGGATTCGCCGGAGTGGTTTACAAAGCTTGACGCAACAAAGGACTGCGATCAGATGATCGTGGTAGCCGGAGTGGGCGAAACTACGGCTTATGTCACCATGCACGAAAAGGACGAAAACGGCAAATGGAAGATGATCCTTTCCACGCCCGGCTATACCGGTCTTGAAGGAATGGGAAAGGCAGACTGCAATCACGCCATCACTCCCATCGGAACATTCACCATTGACAAGGCGTTCGGTCTGGCTGATGACCCGGGCTGTCAAATGGAGTATACCAAGTGTGATGACAGCTATTACTGGTCCGCAGACACCCGTGAGGGAATGCAGTTCAACAGGCTTGTCAAAATTGAAGATTATCCCGACCTTGATGTAAACGCATCCGAGCACATCGCAGATTATGTTTACGAATATCAGTACTGTCTGAATATGGGCTACAACTCCGAGGACATCCCCGAGAACGGCTGCTGCTTCTTCTTCCACTGTCAAGGCAGGGTCAGACCATATACCGGCGGCTGTGTAGCTATCAATGAACCGTCCATGAAGTATCTGATGCAGAGAGTAAAACCCGGCTGCAAGATCACCATAGACAAAAGAGAAAATCTCGGTCTTAATGAGCTTCCGAGAGTATGACCTATATTGTCAGCATATGAATATCCCCTCCGCTGAGAGCAGATCATAGCGGAGGGGATAATATTTTTGAAAATGATGACATAGGTCATCGTTTTGGGCTATTTGAATAGTAAAAAGGGGAGCCGGTTCCTTTTTTTGAGAGGAAAGATTCTTTCTTTTTTCATACAATAGATCAACTTGAATACAAAAGGCTATGAAGACAAGCTGCAAACGCTTTAATCTTCATAGCCTTGTTTTAGTTTGATTTACGCTGCCGGAGCAAGGGATTCTTCTGTCTGAGAAGCAGAGTAGGATGTGAGCTTGAAGTCGCCGTAAATGGTTGCAAATTCGTTCTTCATGGAAACTGTCTCAATACCCATCTTGTCGCAGTCAGCCTTGAAGGATGTTGCCGTATCAAGGTCGCCGTGATCTCTCTCAAGATCGTCACACAAAAGCATATAAGCCTTGCCGCCGTGCTGCATGACATACTGTCCCATAGCAAGGTCACCCGAACTGTTGCCGAATGCAAGTATCGGCGAGATGCCCAGATCGTTTACGATGCTGACGATCTTGTTGAGCTTCAGATTTTTGAATGAGACGGTGCCGTCAAAGACGATCTTCTCATCATCAGCAGGTGTATAATCACGCGCCTTGACATCATCTGGTCTGCCGCTTGAGGTGATGCCGAAATCGGTACCAAGCACCTGATAGGACGGGATATACTGACCCAGCGTATCCATAGAAAGCTCACGGAGCATATTGACCTCTGCACCGCTGTTGATATACACCCTGAAACCGTTTTCGGTAAGATACTTGATAAGTGAGACCATCGGCTTGTAGTAGCCGTCGGCATAAGTCATGTTCTCAAAGCCGTTAACAGGCTCAGCCATGAACTTGCGGACATACGCACGATAATCTTCAACCGTCATGCCCTTGAAGGCTTCTGCGATAATGTCACCTGATGAACGGGGAGCCTTCGGTTTTTCACCGCCATTGATAAGATACTCTTCTAACGCTTTGCAGTAAGCAGCGTCTTCTTCATTGCCTTTGTAGGTATCATCGTGAACAAGGCGGTGTATCATCAGGCACTGGTCAACGTAGGTCGGGAACAGCTCACCGTACAGGGTGCCGTCTGAGTCAAACACAGCGATCCTCTTTTCGGCAGGAACGAACTTGTCGGACTTTTCATTCGTTACTTCCTCCACAAAAGCCATGATGGACTTCATCGCCGGAGAATCCTCGTTCCAGTTTTCAATCGAAGTAACTTTTTCCGGCTGCGAAGATTGCTGATTGCTGCTCTCGGACGTTGTTGAAGCAACAGATGTCTCGCTTGCTGTGCTGCTTTGTCCGCTTGTTGTGCTGCACGCTGCTGCGGAAAGCATCAGGGCTGCCGCCATAATGATCGCTGTCAATCTTTTTTTCATGTTGTTTTCCTCCTGATATTATCTTGTTTTAATGATTTGTTTTTTCAAACAAGTCAAAGCATCCTGCAAATCTTACCCCGTTGTGAGCGGTAATTTTTTCGATCATATCATTGCCGATATTTTTGGCTTCCGTTTCAATTACATAATTGTATGAACCGAGCTTTGTACCATCAGGACGATCATGGAGCGTAACCGTTTCAAAGCCTGCGTTATGGGCGTCAACGATAATATCATCTATCTCGCTTGCTTCGCAGTTTGCGATAAATACAGCACGCTTTCCGCTCTCGTTCTTTGTTTTGGATAGAACATAGAATCTTGTTTTGTTGGCATCGCTGATCTGTACGTTTTCGGCAAGAACGGTCAATCCGTAAAGAGGAGCGGCTCCGGGTGCAGCGACTGCCGCTATCGTTTTGTCCTTGCTCTCTGCTACAAAGCTTGCCGCCGCAGCCGTGCTGTCCATTTCTTTTTCTTCGGCATCGGGGAGATTTTCCGAGCGCCATGTCCTGCTTTGGGCAAGTCCCTGTGCGTGGGAGCAAACGGTCTTTATATCGCTCAGCGATGCGCCTTCAATACCCATAAGCGTCTGATTGATAGGGATGATAACTTCACCAACAACATAAACATCCGTCTCTCTGATCAGCGCATCCACATAGTTTGTTACAGCACCGCCGATCGTATTTTCCTGCGGGATAACCGCATAATCCGCCCGACCGCTTTTGACCTCCTCGATTGCATCATCTACCGTTTTCTGAGGAACAAAGCTGTTCGTGTCCTTGAAGAAATATTTTGCAGCCTCTTCGGTATAGGTTCCTTCAGGACCGAGATAGCTGACAACAGCATCGTCTGCTATTTCCGGAGAGGTGCTGCTATCTGTTTTTGTTTCATTTGACTTCGTTTCGGTTTCAACCTTTTTGATAGCATCGTCAACATTTTTCGCAAGTTCCATGTTCTGGAAATCGGTATTATCAGAAAGCTTCATATCAAAGCTTGGTGTAATATCCAGCTCAGCTTTTGCATTTTTGAAGCTAAGCTCTAAAATATGACCGCCCTTTGTCCTGTCATCAGAAATGAAATGGAAATGCCATCCTACCGCATTCAGTCCTCCCATATAATCCGGGCAGTACAAGCCTACGACAGTACCGGCGATGTTCTCATAGATGAACTCTCTCTGGTCTGTTTCAAGAGCCTTATCAAGTGATCTGTACGGCTTCTCCTGTTTCAGTTTGCTGCGAACAAGCATTTTTTCAAATGTTCCGCTTACCTTGACCATATAGAACATATTCCTGCCTTTTTCATTGACCGTCTTCTCAAGTGCTGACTTGAAAGACGCCATATCGCTGATGTCCGTCATATCGGCAGCAATATCACCGTCAAAAAAGGTGACATTGGAGAAGGGAACAGTTTCGTCATCGGCTGCTTTCTGTACAGTTCCGTCACCGAGAGCCTGATAGACTTTGCCGTCAATAACGATCATTTCACCGTTTACGCCCTCGAATGTGCCGATACCCGTGTCACCGTGTTCCTTAAGCTCGCTGACCTTGATAATGCCGTCATAGTAGCCTTGTGTAAGGGACTGCAAAAGTGCCACCTGATAAATGGTTTCCTTGTCCTGTGATGCTGCGGCGGTGCTTGTATCTGCTGTGTTCCCGTCATTCCGGGAGCTTTGTACATTCTGTCCGCTGCATGCGGTAAGCAATAACAGCATTGATGCGATCAAAACAGCTATCCGTCTTGTTGCTTTTTTTGACATTGTTTGATTCTCCTTCCTATTGTCTGAACTCCAATATTGCTTGACCGGAGCAGAAAATGCTCTGCTTTACTTTTTCCAAGCCATATTCTGACTCCAACATTGATTATAGCATACAGGGTGCAACAAATACAGGAAATATTTGCGGGAAAACAAAATTTTTCCAAAATACTTCAATCGTTCTGTTGATGTTTTGATTGTCATTTTCAATTACATAATAAGCAATAAAAAGGGAACCGGTTCCCCTTTTAAGAACCGATTCCCTTTCAGATCTGCAATCACACAATATCAGAAATTATTTGAAATATACACTATCCCTACCATGGAAACGATCAGAACCAGCCATGTCAGAATGAACGCCAAATGCGTTTTCCACTCCGAAACCAGGGCGGCAATGAATTCTCTGATAAAGGCATTTATCCAGAAGTATCTTTTTGTTTTTGCGCCGATACCTTCTGCCTTTATGCCCTGCTGCGTAGCGAAAACGCCGGTACGGAAAACATGATAGTTCGTAGTGGAAAAGGCGATCTTCGGGTCGTCTGTTTTTGCGTCCTGACGGATCAGCTCTTTGGCGTTTTTCAGGTTTTCAAACGTATTGACGGACTTGTCTTCTATAAGGATCCTGTCCTCCGGGATACCGCTCTCCAAAAGATAATTCTTTATTGCATCGGCTTCACTGATGACCTCATCATCACCCTTTCCGCCTGAGGGAATGAAAATCATATCCTTGTCTGTCTTTTCCTTCTGCATTTTTGCAAATTCTATCGCCCTGTCCGCTCTGCCCTTCAGCAGGTTGGTCAGTGTGCCGTCTTTTTTGATCTGACAGCCGTGGATGATGATGTAATCCTTGTCAAAGGCAGGTATTCTTTTTGCCGCTTTCGTTGACAGTATGATCGTGCCGATCAGGATCAGCTCAAGGTATGACGTGATCGCAAGAATTGCGTTTTCCACGAACAGCTCGATATAAAGCGCCATGCCTTTCTGGTTATGCACGTCTACAATGGTTGTACGCTGGAGGAACTCGCCGAGGGCAAAGGGGAAGATCGTGCCAAGACAGACCGTTATCCCAAGAATACAGCCCAGCATATTCCTCCAGTTGCGGCCTTCCTTTTGCATAAGCCGAATATTGCTCAATGTCACTAGGATAAACGTGATAAATGCGGCAGGAAGAGCGACTGCTGAGAAAAATCCGGCAAAGCCCAGAAGCATCTCCACAGAATCGATTATTCCGTTATTGATTCTGCTCAGAAGAAAAAGCTGTTCAATAAACAGAGCCGTCAGAAACAAGGCGAATCCGATATTCCTGACGTTCTTATACTGATAAAGATCCCGCCGTACTTCTTTTTTGATGTGAATGAACAGACCGATGATAAGCACACCAAGGAACAGGGTTATTGCGATGGGAAAGCACCAGCTGCCCGTGCTTCTGCCAAAAAAAGATTCTTCGGTAATGATCCCTGTGGGGTGAACATAAAAAAGTCTCATATCAATGGTAGAATCCGGGTCATCCAAATGCGTAACAATAACAAATACTCTTCCGGGTGATACAGATTCCAATGTAACGTAGAGGTGATCTCCCTCACGGTGGCTGTCCGTTGCTTTCAGGATCTCCGTGTCCTGCTCGACTGTTACCTGTATCTGATCCGCTTTATCAGACAACCCTTGAATATCCACATCCATCACATATCTGCCGCCGACGGCTATACTATAAGCCACGCAAATGCACATCAGAACAGCCGCAAAGATAAAATACCATCTTTTCTTCATTATACTATCAAGCCTCCCTGTTAAAGCATTGCCTAAGAATTACTTATCTGCTTGAAAATGATGAAACAGGTCATTGTTTTGGCGGTAGGGTTAAAAGCCAAAGAATTCCTTGAGTCCCTCGCATTTTTTCAGATACTCGGCAGTAAAGCCGTAATGTCCCGCTCTTGCAACGGTAAGCAATTCTTCAAGAAATTCATCGTAAGGCAGATCGAGAAATTCTTCCGGTATTTCAGCGTGTATGGTGCCGCCGTCGTTGTGGCCGCCGCCCCACCACCAGTTTTCTTCAAGAGCTGCCTCGAATGTTCCGTCGTCCTTTTTGACGAATCCATAGTAGGATACCCATTCTCTCATTCCTTCGGGAGTTTTCTCTCCTTCATAATGTGGCGCGTCAAATTTTTCTTTTGAATAACCCCTGGCGCCCTTTCCTGCAAACTTATTATACACAGCAAAATGATCAATATCCTTGGGGACCCTTACGATCCTGATATGATCGTGCTGGTAGATCAGTTTTCTCGTTCCGGCAACACGGTTTTCTTCGGTCATCAGCTCTTCTATCGGACGAAACGGTGTTTTCTTTTCGTGGTCTCTCAGATATTTGTCCGGGACTTTTCCTCTGTAAACGCTGGGATAGCCGACATAATAGGAATATTCCTTTGCTTCGTCGTCACGGTAATAGGCCGCTAAACAGGAATTGTCATAATAAATTGAAAACTGTTCCATAAGTCTTTCTCCTTAATTTCATTTTGATTCTAAGAAATCTGCGATCCCTGCAAAGCTGACCCTGTTCGGCTCACTGTCATCCGGAGGAGTATCTGCGGTACAAACCGAGAATTTATATCCTTCGTCAGCATTGTACTCTTTGAAATAATATTTTCTGTCGTCCACGCTTTGCCTGACATTTATGCCGTTATCTCGGAGATCAATGCAGAAATCATCAAGCGCTAACTTAAAGCCCAGCCCGGTGACCTTCATAAAGCTCTCTTTAAGAGTCCAGTACCGGAAAAACAGATCGTTTCTGCTTGCGCTGTCGGGACAGGCTGAGATCGCTTCATATTCCTCGTGAAAAAAGAAACGGGCGGCGATCTTCATATCAATATCCGTGATCTGTTCAACGTCGCAGCCGACGTCGGTATCCGCTACGGCACAGAATACCATATTGCCGGAATGGGAAAGATTGAACCGGATATTGCTGTTTTTAAGGCAGGGCTTCTGATTCTGAACATATATGATCTCTCTGTCGGAAATGCCCTCAAGAGTCAGCGCATAGTCAAGCAGGGCGCCAGCGCCGAGAGACAGGCGTTTATCCTTCGGGAATACCATTCTGTTGATCTTATCCCTGCGGTACTGAGGCATTCGGGCATACAAAGAAAAGAACAGCATACTGTTTTCAAGCTCGTCCGTGCAGGCTATGTAGGTCTTTAGCATAGTATTTTCTTCCTTCGGCTATTCTGATAAAGCAAAAAAGATGAACTGGTTCATTTTTTTTCGGGCTGAGTTGCTTTGATATTGTTTTCTGAGGGCTGATAGGGGACAGATAACGGTGCGCTGCTGCGGAACATATCCTTGTGTCCCTTGTTCATTCTGACACACTGCATACAATAAACCGCACGTCCTAAATTCAGACAATCGGCACATGACTTTTGTTCTTCCATTTGTTTTCACCTCACGTCCGCACAAAACGATGAACTGGTTCATCATTTTTGCAATAAAAAAGACCATTTCCTCATCGAAAACAGCCACTCACAAAAATAATATTGACATTTCAAAAAATGTATTGTATCATTGAAATGTTAAGGTCTGAAAAAGTATCGAAGCCGATCAGCTATTCGCAGTAGCCAATCGGCTAAACATCAATCATGAGTTACAGGCTCAAGAAAGACATTTGATACAATTCAAGGTATATTATACCTTTGGTTGCAATAATAGTCAAGAGTCGATTCATATTTTGATGTGAATTCGACTATTTTTTTGACCTAAACAGTAATTTTGCAGTTGTAAAGATTGCAATGTTAATCGTACCTTGAAAATCAAATATAGCCCGTATGGATTAGTAGAACAAGAACCCCGTTACTATGATCGTCTGATAGCAAAAGCCTTGTTTTCTGCGAGGACACGAACGATGTCGGCGTGAGAGTGACAGTCTTGCATCACACGCGAGAACATTTCCGACGGTAAGGGAGTTGCCAAGGATCCATACAAAGTCATAGAGTATGACTTTAAATGATGCAAACGCAAAATAAATCAGATATTGTTTTCAAGATACAAAAAGGTCGTCCCTCTGCACTACCAGAGGGATTGCCTTTAAGTAATATCACAGGTCGTCTATGGTATTACTTAAAGGCAAAAAGCATGAGCTCTTCGCCTTTTTTGTTGGTCGAGGTGACAGGATTTGAACCTGCGGCCTCTACGTCCCGAACGTAGCGCTCCACCAAACTGAGCTACACCTCGTTTAATTAAGCCTTGAACAAAAATTCAAGGCTTATCTGGCTGGGGAATAGGGATTCGAACCCCAACAAACAGAGTCAGAGTCTGTCGTGCTACCGTTACACAATTCCCCAATATTCATTTTTCTCTGTGAGGTTTTCTCCCTCACAACGATATTGATTATACTATAACGAAGAGTAAATGTCAAGGGTTTTTTCAGATTTTTTTTAATTTTCTGATGATGCAAAAATCGCTGGGGGAAAACAGCATATTATGCGGCGATGGCAGCCACCCATTCATCAGGTGACTGCCACTGCCATGATCCGGAGTCAGAAATTAATTAGATGATCGGATCGAAAGGAATAAAAGCATTGCTGCTTCTTTAGGTGGCTTTGGGAAGTTCTTTTTTCTGCTTCTTGCTTTTGATCCTGTCATACGCCATATTGTAGCCTCTGACCATGACCTCAGTGGTCACCATGCAAAGGATCGTAAGCAGCCAGCATACCCAGCTTTCAAAGGGGGCATAGGAATGAACTCCTGAGACAAAAAGATAAGTCAGCATATGGAGAGCATAATATTTTGAAATATGCTTGTTGTAATAAAGCAGCTGTTTGGAGATAAGGTTTTTCGGCTGTGCCTTGGGGGAGGGATCGATCACAAAGAAAATGATGCCAGCCATTAAAAAGATGTGAGCCATGCTTGCCACAACGTGCCACAGGTCAGGATGAGTATAGGTAACATTGACAATATTGTAGAGATTTGTAAGATCAAACCCGTTCTGAATAAAGAAGATAACCCACCACACAACGACGATCACCAGGCTGACAGGCATCAGACAAAAATAAAACTTCTTTTTGTCCTTGACCTTGCGGAATATCCTGCCAAAGGCTACGCCGAAGAGGGCATAGGAAAGAAAATAAAGGGGAGTAAAGGAAACAAATTTAGCTTCACCGATCATCAGGCGGATAATGTAGCCCAAAACCGGAATATCAGGCGCCTTGCCATAAACAAATGGTGCTATGATCGAAAGGGCAGTGCCCAGAATGACATAGACCAGTGTATGTGCTTTCAGCTTTTTGAGAAGCGCCAGAACAAGATAGATGATACCTGAAATAAAGAATATGTTGGTGTACTGTCCGTATATTTCAAT
Source organism: uncultured Ruminococcus sp. (assembly GCA_902768825.1). Taxonomy (GTDB): domain Bacteria; phylum Bacillota; class Clostridia; order Oscillospirales; family Acutalibacteraceae; genus UBA1213. Next base: position 9,047 of record CACXMR010000043.1, on the reverse strand, counting down.
TCCCAGCATGACCGTGTCGAGAGATGACTCTGACAGAGACTGAATGAGAAAGGGGAGGGGCAGTAGATAAGCCGCAAGGTATGCTGCATTGTTAAGATACTGATAGATCACAAACTTGATGCCGCTTTTGACATATTCTCCCGGGGATGATTTTCGTGAATAGGTCGAGCCGAAGCCCAGCACAAAAATAAAGACCGCCGCTCCGGACATGGAATTGAAAAGATAGATGGTGCGCATGACATCGTCTTTGGGAGATAAGGTGCCCTGAAAGGCATGGATGACGAAGATCAGCACCATCATAAATCCTTTCAGATAGTCAAATTCCCTTTGCCTCCCGGTATTGACCTCTTCTTTTGCAAAGATGCTTTTAAGCATAGAGTAATCACTCCTTTTCTTTTTTCGCTCACCCTCCCCAAAGCCATGGAATACTGTCAGCACTTCATGGCTGCTGCAAGGTGAAGCGATAACATGATAATTTATCTTAGCACATTATCGACAAAAAATCCATACAATAGATGGATTTTATTCTAATTAGAGCATATATCACATTTTTCTCATGCGGGCTGCCTTTTTCCTCCTGAGGCACCTTCTGCAAATAATCGAGATCAAATAAACAAAATTAGATAAAAATTTATCAGAAGTATATTATTTTTGATAAGAATGTGGTAAAATAATAGAATAGTGCTCAATGCTTCGACAGAGCCTCATCCGCTGAGACTCTGCATCGGAGAAAATATCCGGAATAGATATTGAAAACAATTAATCAAAGCTTACTAATCATAAAAGGAGGACAACAAAATGAGTTTATTGACCGCAAATCTCGGACAGGTTTTTGAACGATACCGTGACAAAATCCTGATAACCGAGAACTTTTCGGGGCGCAGTGTTACAGGCGGAGAGCTGTGCACCCTGACAGGAAGGATAGCCGCTGCACTGAAGGCTAACGGCGCAGAAAGAGGATCCATCGTTCCGATAATCCTGCCCCGCTGCATAGACTATATCGCAGCAGAGATCGGAGCCCTCAGAGCAGGCTGCGGCTATGCTCCGCTTCTGCCTGAATACCCACAGGATCGCGTCGATTACATAAAAAACGACTGTCAGGCTCCCGTCATCATTGACGAGGCATTTATCCGTAACGCCATGACCGCAGAGCCGATAACAGAAGACGTGGAGACAACTGATGATGACGTTTCACTGCTTATCTATACCTCAGGCTCTACAGGCAATCCAAAGGGCGTTGTGCACAGCCACCGCTCATTCCTTGACTCCCTGGAAAGAGACCGCAAAATCAGCAGTCTTTACGAGGACGACAAGACCCTCGGACTTGTCAGCTTCAGCTTTGCCTGGTCGGTGGCGGAAATCTATGACACCCTGACCGCAGGCGCTCAGCTTATTATCCTTAACACAGAGGAACGCAAGGATCTCAAATATGTCAGAAACGCCATCCGTGAGAACGGCATAACCGTCATGTATATCAACCCGAATATGCTCAAGCGTCTGGATATGCACGATTCCACCCTCAGAGTGGTCAAGACCGCAGGTGAAAGACTTTCTGACTTCTACACCGACGAGTATCAGATCATCAATATTTACGGTACATCCGAGACCCATTGCGCCCTTTATTTCCCGCTTGACAAGGCCTATGATAATACACCCATCGGAAAGCCCTATCTGAATGACCGGGTTGTACTCCTGGACGATAACGGCAAGGAGGTGCCCGACGGTGAGGAAGGCGAAATCTGTATCGTAGGACATCTTGCAAAGGGCTATCTTAATCTGCCGGAGCAGACAGCCAAGGTCTTTGAAAAGGACCCCTTTACCGATGACAAAAACAGTTCGCTCTATCACACAAGCGATATGGGCAAAAAGCTTCCCGACGGCAGTATTCTGTATGTAAACCGCAAGGACTGGATGGTAAAGATCAACGGTCAGCGTGTAGAGACGGGGGAGATCGAGGTAAGAATAGTCACCGACCATCCCGAAGTGGAAGCAGCCGTCTGCAAGGCCTTTGAAAATGAATATGGACTCACCTATCTTGCGGCATTCTATCAGGTCAAAAAGGGGATGTCGGTGTCGAAGGATGCCATCGAAGGCTCTCTGCGCAAAAAGCTTCCCGACTATATGATTCCTCGTTTCTTCGTTGAGGTCGAGGCTTTCCCGCTAAACCCCAACGGAAAGCTTGACCGTAAGGCTATCAAGCCGCCTATGGCAGCCTCCTTCAAGGAAGAATATGTCGCTCCCGAAACTGAGTATGAAAAGATACTCTGTGCCGCCTTTGAAAAGCTGCTTAAATGCGGTCAGGTGGGCATAAACGATAACTTCTTCTCTCTGGGCGGCGATTCGCTGCTGGCTATGACGCTCCAGGCGGAATGCGGTATTTCTGCGCTCACTTCGGAGATGATCTATGACGGAAAGACACCAAAGGAGATCGGCGCAAGGCTTGAGCAGGAGGAAGCTAAAGAAGTCACCGAGAGACTTACTCTTACGGAATATCCTCTGAATCACTTTGAGACCGGTATGTACCTTGAGACAAAGCTCAGTCCGGACTCAAAGATGTACAATATGATCGGCTATTATGAAGCTAAGGGCGTTTCTGCAGAGCAGATGAAAGAAGCTCTCGTAGAAATTTTCCGCAGCCATGAGGCATTCCGCTCCGTTTACCGTGAAAAGGACGGAATCCTGATGAGAGTATTGGTTGATGAGCTGCCACAGATCACCATAACTCAGGTGGATGATATCAACGCCGCTCACGGACTTGCGGAAGAGCTGGATAAACCCTATGATCTCTCAGCCGGCATACCTGTCAGTGCAGTGATTTATACGGACGGGCAAAGCTGCCTGCTTGCACTGCTGTATCACCACATTATGTTTGACGGCGGAAGTGACGTGCTGTTTGGCAGAGAGCTTTTTGCAAGGCTCACCGGAAAAACACCCACTGTGGACAGCTTTGATCTGAGCGGCGCTTCTCAGGAGGACAAGGAGCCTGCATATAAGAAGGGCTTTGAAAAGTATCAGGTGCTTTATGCCGACGGTGTGCCGGTGACCGAACTGCCGCTGAAGGGTCCCCGACCGAAGGTTCATCCCGAATCTGACACAAACCGTTACTTCTCGATCAACGGCGACCTGCTCAAAAATATCAAGCAAGCCGCAAGGCAGCGTTCTGTCACGGCGTTTGACATTATCATGTCCGCATATTCCATGGCAGCGGCAAAATATACCGCCTCTGATGATATCGTTATCAGCGTTCCGGTAAACACCAGAAACGCAAATACCCGCAATACCATTGGAATGTTTGTAAATACGGCGATACTGCGGCTAAAGCCTGTGCGCACCAAGAGCGCCGATGAATTTATCCATGAGGTCAATAAGAGCGTCTCTGAATTTATCATGGAAAACGACTGTCCCTTTGACCGTCTTGTGGCTGCCTTTGCAAAGGACAGAGATTCATCCAGAAATCTCCTCTCCGATCTGGGCATTAACTATGTTCCGCTGCAGACAGCCTTTAGCGAAAACGGAGTCACTCTAAACACCTCCTATCGTCTGCAGCCCTCCGGCAAGGACATCAACCTTGTCATTCAGGTCAAGGACAAGGGCATGGACTGCTACCTGCAATATTCAAGCGAGCTGTTTGACGATGCTGTTATTGACGGCTTTATCGATCAGTTCCTGAGCACTGCGGAAAAGCTCTGTGAGGACCAGCCCTACACCCTCCGTCAGGCTCTCGCTCTGCCCGCACTGCAGCAAAAGGCACTAAAGAAATTCTCACTCTCCGCAAAAGCGGACATCCCCGTTACGCTCCTTCACCGGCTCTTTGAGCAAAGCGCCCATGAGAATGCTGACAGCACAGCGCTTATCGCAAAGGACAAAACCCTTACATATAGAGAGCTTAACGAGAGTGCGAATATCGTAGCTCACAACCTCATTGACAGGAATATTAAAACCGGGGACAGTGTTGTGCTTCTCCTGCCGAGAGAGAGCTGCTTCTTCAGCTGTATGTTTGGCGTGAACAAAGCAGGGGCTGCCTTCATTCCCTGCGACCCACAGTACCCCGCAGACCGTATCCGCTCGATTATCGAGGACAGCGGAGCTTCATATATAATCACCACCGAGGACAAGCTTGCAGACTATGCAGATTATAACCCAATAAACGTATCGGATATTCTTTCTGGCACTGATTCATCCGACCCTGATATAGAAATGACCGGCGAGGAGCTTGCCTACATGATCTACACCTCCGGTTCCACCGGCAAGCCCAAGGGCGTTATGCTCAGGCATATCGGTATATGCAATTATCTTATGCCTCACCCGGCCAACACCCATATCCACTATCTCAAAGAGAACGTCAACACATATCTTTCCGTGACCACCGTTTCCTTTGATATGTCCTTCAAGGAGCATACAGCAGCCCTTTGCAACGGCAAGACACTGGTATTCGCATCAGAGGACGAGATGAACGATCCGAGAGCTCTCGCAGAGCTGATGAATAAATACGGCGTTGACTGCATGAACGCTACACCCTCACGCTTACAGCAGTATATGGAATACGAGCCCTTCAGGAAGGAGCTTGCAAAGTGTAAGCTTGTCATGTCCGGCGGCGAGGGTTATCCCATGTCACTGAGGGACGCTATCAAGGCCTGCTCCGATAAGATCAGGATCGTCAACACCTACGGTCCTACAGAGATAACCGTCTCCTGTAATGCCGCAGACCTTACAGACGCTCAGTATGTTACCATCGGCAGACCGCTGCTTAACTACAGCGAATTTATAGTTGACAAATACGGCGACCTTGCGCCCTTCGGCGTTATCGGTGAACTGTATGTGGGTGGTGTAGGCGTTGCCCTCGGCTATCGGAACCTCCCGGAAAAAACAGCAGAGTCCTTTGTTACCTATTATGGTCAGAGAATGTACCGCACCGGCGACTATGCAAAGTTTGACAAGGACGGCAATGTCTTTATCTTAGGCAGACTTGACAGTCAGGTCAAGCTCAGAGGTCTGCGCATTGAGCTGTCTGAAATAGAGGAGCTGATCGCTGCACAGCCTCATATCAAAAAAGCCGCCGTAATCATCCGCAAGATAGGCGGACAGGACAATCTCTGCGCATACTTCACCGCAGACACAAGCATAGACATCGATGCCCTCCGGGATGAGCTGAAGAAGCACCTGACCCATTACATGGTGCCGACGGCATACCTGCAGATGGACGAAATGCCTGTCACCGCAAACGGCAAGACCGACACCAAGCGTCTGCCTGAGCCAACAGTGGAGACCGGCAGCATGACTCCTCCCCAGAACGATATGCAGCAGCGTATTTTCGACATCGCATCAGAGGTCCTCGGCAACAGCGAATTCGGAATCGAAACGGAGCTGTATTCTGCGGGGCTCACCTCCCTAAACAGCGTGGGCTTCTGCATAAAGCTCAGTGACGTCTTTGGTGTGAATGTACAGATACGTGATCTGCGTGACAATGATACTGTAGCAAAGCTGGAGAAGTTTATCCTGAAGCTTGCGTCTGATTCTCCCGAAGAATTTGAGATACTTGACGAATACGGCATCACCCAGACTCAAGAGGGCATATTCTTTGAGACAACCTCTCATCCCGACAGCACTATATACAACATCCCCACACTTCTCAGGATAGGGGAGAGCGTAGAGCTTCCGAAACTGAAAGCAGCCATTGCCGCAGCTGTCAATGCCCATCCCTACCTTATGACAAGAATATTCATCAGCAAGAAGGGGGAGATCCGGCAGAAGAGAGCACAGGAAACATTCAGTGAAAGCGATATCACCGAAATCCGCTCAGTCTCCATAGAGGAAGCTGCCGCCGGTCTTGTTAAGCCATTTGATATAGAAAACGACCGACTTTTCCGGTTTAGCGTCATCATTACTGACAGCGGAATTTTCCTGTTCTTTGACATACACCACATCGTCTTTGACGGAGAATCAAAGAAGATACTCCTCAGGGACATCTCAGCTGCCTACAAAGGAGAGAGCCTCACACCAGAAAAATACAGCGGCTACGAGGCAGCCCTGTCAGAAGAAAAGCTCCGTGCAAGCTCCCACTACGACGCTTCAAAGAAATACTACACTGATCTGCTTGACGGCGTTGAAAGCGACTGCCTGCCCATCGGAGATGTTCTTTGCGACACCACGGACAAAGACAGCGGCACACTTAACATCAGCGGCAAAGAAAATATAGCCGATGCGGTCAAAGCCTACTGCGCAAACAACAATGTCAGTGAAAACGCATTCTGTACCGCCGTATTCGGCTGGCTGCTGGGCAAATATTGCGGCAGGGAGGATGCTGTGTTTACCACCGTCAACAACGGCAGGAATGACCCCCGTTTCAGGGACAGCGTATCCATGTTTGTGCGCACCTATCCCGTACTCTGCAAGCTGGATATAAACTCCGCTGCGGATTATATAAAACAGATAGGCAGGCAGCTTGCAGACAGTCTGCAGTATGACGTCTACTCCTTTGCGGAGATCAGTCACGACTTAGGTATAACTGCTGACGTGCTCTTCGTTTATCAGAGCACCATGACCGAAGGAAACAGCTTTGACTTCTGCGGCGAAAAAGCCGAAAACGTCCCCCTCGTGTTTGAGGAAGAAAAGGCAAAGCTTGAGTTTATCATCTATCCAAACGGAAACAGCCTGAACTATCACATTTCCTACGATGCGGACGCCTACACAGAAGGCTTCATCCAGGATATGCTTGACACCTACGAGCGTGCCCTCATAGAATTCACTAAGTGTGAAAACACCTCCGATATAAGACTTGTGGATGAGGAAACAGAAGCAAGACTCGAAGCAGTCAACAAATTCACCCTTGATTATGAGGTCACAGATATGGTCACGCTTTTCCGCCGTCAGGTAGAGAAGCATCCGGATAATATTGCGGTGGTCTATCTTGACCGCACCTACACCTACAAAGAGGTTGACCGCCTCACCGAAAATATAGCCGCATTCCTCAAGGATAAGGGCATTGGCAAAAATCAGGCGGTATCGGTAATCATACCTCGATGTGAATATATGCCCATCGCCGCTTTAGGTATACTCAAGTCAGGCGCAGGCTATCAACCCCTCGACCCGACCTATCCTCCTGAGCGTCTGGAATTCATGATTAAGGACGCCGACGCAAAATATCTCATCGCTGACAGAAGCCTTATGGACAGGATTCCCAACTATGACGGTCCCGTGCTCTATACCGATGAGATACCCGCTCTTCCGGATGCGGAAAAGATAACCGAAACCCCTGATCCCAGTGATCTGTTCATAATGCTCTACACCTCCGGTTCCACCGGCGTACCCAAGGGTGTTATGCTTGAGCACCACAACCTGTGCGCTTTCTGTAATCTCTACATCAAGGGACAGAATGTTAACGAAAACAGCCGTGCCTCCGCTTATGCAAGCTACGGCTTTGACGCCCACATGATAGATATGTACCCGGTACTGCTGTCAGGCGGACAGCTCCACATCATAGACGAGGAAATACGTCTTGACCTGCTGGCTATAAAGGATTATTTCTATAAGAACAAAATTACCCATGCTTTCATGACGACTCAGGTAGGCAGACAGTATGCCGATCTGTTCCCGGATGCGGAGTATCCCCATGTTCTTCTCGTTGGCGGTGAAAAGCTTGTGCCCCTTGCATCACCCCAATACCGTCTCCTCAACGGCTATGGCCCCACAGAATGTACCATCTGTACCCATATCTATGACGTTGACAAGCTCTACCGCCGTGTGCCCTTAGGAACACCCAACTGCAACATGAAGCAGTATGTGGTTGACAAGAACCTCAACCGTCTGCCTTTCGGTATGCCCGGCGAACTGGTAGTAGCAGGTCATCAGGTAGGACGAGGCTATCTCAACCGCCCCGAAAAGAATGCCGAAGTATTTATCCGCAACCCGTTCTCGGACGAACCCGGCTATACACACGCCTACCGCACCGGCGATATCGTGCGTATCCTCAGGGGCGGCGTGATGGACTTCATCGGCAGAAATGACGGTCAGGTCAAGGTGCGCGGCTTCCGCATAGAGCTTTCTGAAGTCGAGGGTATTATCCGTAAATTCCCCGGCATCAAGGACGCTACGGTTCAGGCCTTTGACGAGCAGGGCGGCGGAAAGTTTGTTGCTGCCTATGTGGTCTCGGACGAACCTGTTGACATTGACGCCCTCGCAGAGTTTATCAAGCGTGACAAGCCCGCCTATATGGTACCGGCAGTGACCATGCAGATAGACAGCATCCCCCTCAATCAGAACCAGAAGGTAAACAAGCGAGCTCTGCCCAAGCCCGAAAAGAAGGCGGAGGATACGGTTCCACCGCAGAACAAAGTGCAGAAGACTATATTTGACTGCATTGCAAACGTCATCGGCACAACGGCCTTCGGCATAACCAATGATATATTCGATGCCGGTCTTACATCCATCGGCGCCATCAAGCTCAACGTTATGCTGTCGGATGCGTTTAATGTGCCGGTAACTATAAAGGATCTGCGCACATATAACACCATCCAGAGCCTTGAAGGCTTCTTTGCACAGAGCGAAGCGGCAGAGACCTTTGAGCTGCAGCCTGATTATCCAATCACCCAGACCCAGAACGGCATTTTCGTCGAGTGTGTAGCACATCCTGATTCTACAGTTTATAATATACCCTTCCTGTTCAGACTGTCTGATACGGTGGACCCGGAAAGGCTGAAGGCAGCGGCAGAGGCTATGATAAACGCCCATCCCTATCTGAAAACCGAGCTGTTCCTCAATGACAAGGGTGACATCCGTGCAAAGAGAAATGACGATACTGATCCTGTGGTTGAGCTGATCGATACGGATAAGCTTCCCGACAACATGGTGCAGCCCTTTGCACTGATGAACAGCAGGCTCTACCGTGTAAGGATATACAGGACGAAGGACGGTAACTATCTCTTCCTGGAGTTCCACCATATTATATGCGACGGCACCAGCGAGGCCGTAATGATCCAGGATATCAATGCTTCCTACGGAGGCAAGGCTCTCGAAACGGAGAAATATACCGGATTTGAAGCTGCACTTGC
>CACXMR010000042.1 GCA_902768825.1 uncultured Ruminococcus sp. | reverse complement strand
CTGCAGCTCATGCGGCCATCAGAAAAAGCCACATCATAGACAAAGAGTCCATCCACGTCTGCATTGAACTCTATGTCAAATTCGACCCTGCAATCCGGCGCATAGGAATCAGCCACATTGATGTATCTGTAATTTGTACTGATACTGCTCATGGCAATGCTGTCGTCACATTCGAAATAACCAAGGAGACTGATATCCGGCTCTCCGATATATTCGCCTATGCCATCCTCCACACTCACGTAATGCAGCTCGTTATTCCCTGAAAAGCCGACAGTCCCAAGACTCATATAAGTGCCGATCTCTGATTCAGAGCCCTCCGAAGTCTCAGGAACAAAGACCTGCTGATCGTTCCTGTTGCCGAACACGGCCAAAAACACAACAGCGGCAGCAATACATGGCAGAGCCACTGCAAGAGTAATTATCAGGGCAAGCCTGGCGTTTTTTCCCGGCTGATGAGTCTTTTTGCGAGCCCCGCTGCCGCCGGCGCCCGAATAAAACCCGTCTCCATACAGATCAACCCCTACAGGTCCGGCAGCATTGCCCTTAGCACCTGGGTCACTCCATGGACCGGGAGCTTCTCCGTCTCCCTCACTCCTGGCAAAGCCCGCATCATTCTTAGGGGCATGGCTGTAAAGGTTCCTGAAGTAGGCACTGATCTGCTGTTCTCTTGATTTTTTCCGGTAGCTCTGCACGTCAAAGCCGCAATTCGGGCAGTAGGTCACAAATTCGCAGACCTTTTCACCACATCTCGGGCAAAAAATCTCATTCAAATATCCTTCACCATCCTCAGGCAACACATTACAAAAGCCTACTCGATTATTCTCTTATCATGGTCTTGCCATCCATCTCCTCAGGCTGGGAAAGACCTAAAAGCTGAAGCATTGTGGGCGCTATATCCGCAAGACGTCCGCCGTCGCGGAGTATGCAGGGATGATTAACTATGCAGAAGGGCACAAGGTTAGTTGTATGTGCAGTAAAGGGTGAGCCGTCATCCTCGATCATCTTGTCAGCGTTTCCGTGGTCGGCTGTGATGAGAGCGATACCGTCCATCTTGACAATGGCATCCACTACCTGTCCGACACAATCGTCAACGGCCTCAACAGCCTTGACTGCCGCATCAAACACACCTGTATGGCCGACCATGTCGCAGTTTGCAAAGTTGAGGATGATAACGTCATACTTTCCGCTCTCTATCCTCTCAACAGTGTTCCTTGCCACCTCATAGGCGCTCATTTCAGGCTGGAGATCATAGGTAGCTACCTTGGGAGACGGGATGAGGCACCTGTCCTCCCCCTCGCTGACCTTTTCGACACCGCCGTTAAAGAAGAAGGTAACATGGGCATACTTCTCGGTCTCAGCAATCCTGAGCTGAGTAAGACCCTTGGATGAAATGTAGTCGCCAAAGGTATTTACAAGGGACTGCGGCTTGAAGGCTATCTCTACATTGGGCATTGTAGCGTCATACTGGGTCATGCAGACATAGTTAAGCGGGAAGAAGCCGTATCTGCGCTCGAAGCCCTTGAAATCAGGGTCAACGAAGGTGCGTGTGATTTCTCTTGCACGGTCAGGTCTGAAATTACAGAAGATAACGCTGTCGCCGGACTTGATAGTAGCGTTTTCGGCGCAAACCACCGGCACCACAAACTCATCGGTAACACCGTTTGCATAGGAATCTGCCACAGCCTGTACGGGATCGTCAGCCTTGACGCCCTCACCATAGACAAGTGCCGCATAAGCCTTTTCCACTCTGTCCCAGTTGGTGTCTCTGTCCATAGCATAGTAACGTCCGTGAACAGTGGCTATCTTGCCGACGCCTATCTCCTCAAGCTTTGCCTTGGCCTCAGCCATATACTCCTTTGCACTTGAAGGGGGCACGTCACGTCCGTCAAGGAAGGTGTGGAGATAAACATTCTTTACACCCAGCTTCTTTGCCATCTCGATAATGCCATAGATATGAGTGATATGGCTGTGCACACCGCCGGGTGAAAGCAGACCCATCACATGGAGAGCCTTGCCGTCCTCAGCCGCATTGTTCATAGCCTTGACAAGCACTTCATTCTGATAGATCTTACCGTCCTTGATAGCCTTGCTTATTCTGGTAAGCTCCTGATATACCACACGGCCTGCGCCCATATTGGTGTGACCTACCTCACTGTTTCCCATCTGACCGTCCGGCAGACCTACATCCATGCCTGATGCCGCAATGAGAGTAGTCGGATTCTGGGAGAAAATTCTCTCCATGTTAGGCTTTTTAGCTTCACGGATGGCATTGCCAAAATTTGTGCCGATGCCGAAGCCGTCAAGTATCATTAAAATCAAAGGTTTTTTCATATCATTCTCCGTTCCGCCGCCTCAGATCAGCGGCTTGTAGTTTTTTGAGTTGCCACCTTACCCCAAGTGATCTGGGGAGCCTTTGCGTCGGAATAGATCTCGGCGCCGCTGCTGTCCGTTTCGGTCTTTGTATAGTAGGAGTAGTAATAAAGATCTTCCAGCTCCTCAGTCTTGAGGTTAAAGCGTTCTCCGCAGATGTGTGCATAATAGTAGGGCTCGCCTTCCTTCAGATAGGAGACGCCCGAATACCTGTCTGCGTCAGCAAAATAGAGATAACCGCCGTAAACAGCCATAACCTCGCCGCCGGTATAGACAGATTCGCTGAATCTCTTTAGCAGCTCTGTTTCCTCGCCGGTGTCCATATTTCTTGACCACAACGCATCCTCGCCAAAATAATAGAGGGTATGGCCTTCTCTGTCATAGTAGTAGTTATCGCACTTATTTTCGCTCACCTTTTCAGGTGTGCCGCCGTCTGTGCTCAGCTTGTAAAGGCAGTTGTCACCGTTCTCTGAATTGTCGATATAAAACAGCTCTGTGTTGATGAGTCTCAGGTTTTTGAGGGTATTCTTCATCTTATCCGACCACAGATCAGTGGAGGATGTTGCCTGAATACCGCTGATGAGTGCAGTTTTTTTGGAGCCGTCGGCAAGAGCTCTGTAAAGCCCCGCCTTTGAGCTGTCAAAGGTTACGGAACCGCTTTTTGGATCGTAGGTATAGCCTGGGTCATAATAGTAAATAAATCCGTTGCCAACGGCCAGCGACCCTGCACGCAGGTCATCAATAAATGACATTTCCTTGCCATCAAGAGAAATCTTCATAACGCCGAAAGCAACCGCGTCCACAGTCCCCTGATCCTCAACAAAGGCATTGAGGCTCTTGTAAAGATAACCATCTCCACCGTTAATGAATCCACTGCCCAAGAGCAGATCAGTCCCTTTATCCTCTGCCATTTCCTTGGCGGACTTTTCATCAAGACCGTTATCCATTGCTCTTTTGGCAATAAACTCCTTAACTGTTGCGGCAGGCACAAGCACCTCCTCGCTGACAGCCTTCAGGTCCGTAAGGTTCCAATGGTAGATATCCATACTGTTGTCAAGATATGTGCCATAGGCGTCGGTATCAGCTGCAACGCTGTTGCCTATAGAGAATACAAACTCGTTAAGAGCCTCGCTTCCGGCAGCCTTTTCCTTATACTGAACGCCGTTGCCCACCTGCACCATCTCAACGGAATCATCGTCCTTTATCACAAACAGCCTCGTGCCGGAGAAATAAACGGGAGACCCTCCCACAGAGGAAACAACGCTGCTATACGCCCTGACAGCCCTTGAATCTGAAGAAACCGCCGGTGCGCTCGTATAGGATTTGACAGCGGAGCTCTCCGAATTACCGCCGCAGCCTGACATTGCCAGTGAAGCGATTATGCAGGCAAGAGAAAACGATAGCAGCCTATTTTTGAATTGTTTCATAGCTTTCTCCAAATGATCATTTAATAGTGATAATATTGTTCGCCGGAGAACACCCGCACGAGGCCGGCATCCTCCGGTGAGATACTATAGAAAGTCCGGGCGCCGAAATCAGCCCTCGCTTGCAGCCTTGAGAAGTACGCCAAAATCTGCAGCCTTGAGGGATGCGCCGCCGATGAGACCGCCGTCAACGTCAGGCTGAGCAACAAGCTCTGCTGCATTGCCGGGATTCATGGAACCGCCGTACTGGATGGTAACAGCGTCTGCCACTTCCTTGCTGTAAAGCTTTGCAAGGGTAGCACGGATAAATGAGCAGACCTCCTGAGCCTGAGCGGATGTAGCTGTCTTGCCTGTGCCGATAGCCCATACAGGCTCATAAGCGATAACAGACTTCTTGACATCCTCTGCGCTTACATCGAAGAAATCAAGCTTGATCTGACGTGCAACTACTTCCTCGGTAATGCCGCACTCACGTTCCCAGAGAAGCTCGCCTACGCAGACGATCGGAATAAGACCAGCCTTGAGAGCAGCCTTTGTTCTCTTGTTTACAGTCTCGTCTGTCTCGCCGAAATACTGTCTTCTCTCGCTGTGGCCGATGATTACATACTCTACGCCGATCTCTGTGAGCATAGCCGCACTGATCTCGCCTGTAAATGCACCCTTCTCCTCAAAGTGTACGTTCTCAGCACCGACCTTGATGTTTGTGCCCTTTGTCAGCTCAACTGCTGTCTCCAGGTTTGTATAGGGTACGCAGATAACCACGCCGCAGGTAGCCTCTGCTGCGATGGGCTTGAGCTCCTCGATGAGAGCCTTTGCTTCGGGACGAGTTTTGTTCATTTTCCAGTTGCCTGCGATGATTGCCTGTCTGAGTTCCTTGTTCATTGTGATCTTCTCCTTTATATTTTTATTTTTTTAAGCTGCGCTGTCATCTGCGTGCGTGGACAAAAAGGACAGAAAGGACAGTTGTTTTATATAACTTTATTTGTATAGCGCATCCGTGTGCAGTGTCTGTTTACTCTTGTATAAATGTTTTCAGATTCTACTGTCCTTTTTGTCCTTAGAGCCCGAAACCCGCATGAATACTGACTTTTTGCGTGGACAGATGAAGAATTTTCCTGTCCTTTCTTCTGTCCCTTTTGTCCATCTGTCACCGGACACAAATAAAGGGGTGAGTCCTCCCCACCCCTTCATCCATTCAATATGCCGAACAGCGATTATTCACTATTCTCTGTTCACCGTTGCATGAACCGCCCTGATCGTTATGACAACAGGGCTCAAATACGGCTATGCGGATTAATCCTTCTCGTTGAGGCAAGCGATGCCCGGAAGAACCTTACCCTCGAGGAACTCAAGGGAAGCGCCGCCGCCTGTAGAGATGTGGGTCATTCTGTCTGCATAGCCCAGCTTCTCAACTGCTGCTGCACTGTCGCCGCCGCCGATGATGGAGATAGCTCCGCTCTCTGCTACCGCCTTAGCTACAGAGATTGTGCCTGCTGCAAAGTTCTCCCACTCTGAAACGCCCATAGGTCCGTTCCATACTACTGTGCCTGCGCCCTTGAGAGCGTTTGCAAACTTCTCTCTTGTTCTGGGACCGATATCAAGACCCATCCAGTCTGCCTCGATCTTGTCAGAATCAACTACCTTGAATGCAGCGTCAGCCTTATACTCCTGAGCAACAACTGTATCCTCAGGGATAAGGAAGGTAACGCCCTTCTCCTTAGCCTTCTCCATGATATCCTTAGCCAGCTCTACCTTGTCAAGCTCGCAGATGGATGTGCCTGTAGCATAGCCAAGAGCCTTCATAAAGGTATAAGCCATGCCGCCGCCGATGATGAGGGTATCAACCTTGTCAAGAAGGTTGGTGATAACACCGATCTTATCAGAAACCTTAGCACCGCCGAGGATAGCAACGAAGGGTCTCTTAGGATCAGCAAGAGCTGTACCCATTACAGAGATCTCCTTCTGGATGAGATAGCCGCATACTGCGGGGAGATAATCTGCAACGCCTGCTGTGGAAGCATGAGCTCTGTGAGCTGTGCCGAAAGCATCGTTTACATAGATCTCTGCCAGTGAAGCAAGCTTCTTTGAGAACTCAGGATCGTTCTTTTCCTCTTCCTTGTGGAAACGAACGTTCTCGATAAGCTCTACCTCGCCGTCCTGAAGAGAAGCAGCGATGCTCTGAGCGCTCTCGCCAACTACGTCAGAAGCCATCTTTACCTCAAAGCCGAGAGCCTTTGAGAGGTAAGCAGCCACGGGAGCCAGTGAATACTTCATGTTAAACTCGCCCTTGGGACGGCCAAGATGTGAGCAGAGGATAACCTTTGCCTTGTGATCAACAAGGTACTTAATGGTCTTGAGAGCTTCGTCGATACGCTTAGAGTCAGAGATGTTGCCCTCTCCGTCAAAGGGAACGTTGAAATCGCAGCGGACAAGTACCTTCTTGCCTGCAACGTCGATATCTTCGACTGTTTTCTTGTTAAGATAGTTCATTTCCAAAACATCCTTTCAATTTTTATTGACCGCATCCGCAGTCTCAGGGATATTTTCGGCAGTATGCCGTCACTTATTATTCTATATCATTTCACTCAATTTTTCAATAGCTTAATCCAATTATTTTCCTCACCGGTCAGGGGGACTTTTGCGAAAAAGTCACCCTGACTTCTCGCCTGTCGGCACCCCAAGGGCACTTGTTTCACTGCGCTCGGTCGGCACTTCTGCCCTCGGCAGAGGTCTCCACCGGAGACCCACGCCCCCGAAAACGCCGGCGAGCCGCCGGTCCCATGTTTGCGGGGTGCGCTACACTGCGTTTCGCTTTGTGTACGAACCGACACTATGCCGCTCGCGGTTGTAACTGCCATCATGCGGACACTGAATTGTACTGTCAGAGTAACCTTTAGTGCGAACAGGGGTCCAGCGTCACGCTGGCTGCCGCTCCCAATTTTGCAGGGGCAGATAAACAAATTGTAACTGCATTCTCGCAGTTGATAGTTGTTCAGAAAGACGACAACACAAAAGATTTGCTATTGTCGTTTTTGGGCAGCACTACCATCATATACTACCTTTGCACTGCAGGACAGCCACCAATGCCTCCACTCAGCCATACCCATATCCTCTGAGCTCTTGCCAATTACATAGATAGTCTGGGCGTCAGTCCAGGCGGAAAACGGGTCGGGACCTGTTTTCTCCACAGAAGCGGGAATGGTCAGGCTATCCACACTGGTGCAGCCGCCAAAGGCCCGCTCGCCTATATATGTCACTCCCTCAGGGATATTGACCTCTTTCATGGCACTGCAGCCAAAAAACGCCCCGTCTCCGATAGATGTGACACCATCAGGAACCGCCACGCTCTCAATACTTTCACAATATGCGAACAGATTATTTCCCACAGCCGTTATCCCCTTGGGAAGAGTGACGCTTTTTAGTTTAGAGCATTGAAAGAACACCTCATCTCCTATATTATCCACACTGTCAGGAATGACTATGTCCTTCAGACTGCTGCATGAATGAAACGCTCTGTCCCCTATACTATCCACACTGTCAGGAATGACTATGTCCTTCAGACTGCTGCATGAATGAAACGCTCCGTCTCCTATGGCTTTAAGGCCATCATTAAGCTCGGCGCTCACCAGATTTTTGCACCCGGAAAAGGCACCGGCTCCTATAGACACAACCGTTTCCGGAGTTTTTATAGTTTTAAGTGAAGTACCGGCAAATGCGTTCCTTCCGATGGTAGTTATCCCATCCGAAAGACTGATGCTTTCAAGCTTTTTCAGGCCGGAAAAAGCACCGTCAGAGATCACCTTCACAGACCCCGGAATATTGACTCCTACTACAGTCACACGGGTAGGTTCAGCGATATAGATTATCTGTTTTGTGCCGGGTCTTATATCGATGGTGACAGTCTCATTCTTATCAAATGCACCGGAATGCTTGTAGCAATAATAGAAATCTCCCAGATAAACATCACCGTCAGGCTTTTCGTTATACCACTTTGTATCATGAAAAGCCTTATGCCCTATCTCCTGCACACCCTCATTCAGTCCTGTAATATCAAGATGCCGGCAGCCCTCAAAGGCAGAGGAACCTATTTTTTTGACCGTCCGTGGCATTCTGACCTCGCTAAGAAGGTAGCAGCTCCAAAAGGCGGAACCTTCTATCTCTTCGATGCCATCACCAATGGTGACACTTTCGAGCTTATCACAGCTTGAGAACATACCATACGGTATTTTCTTTAGTCTTCCGTTGACGGTAGCAGAAATAAGGGCTTTACAACCACTAAAAGCACTTGACCCTATATACTCTATGTTTTCATCGAGGGTAATACTGCTGATCTTCGAGCCTAAAAAAGCCCTCTCTCCTATGCGCTTCACCGACTTGGGAATATGTATCGAAGTGATGGGAGCATTAACAAAGGCCTCCGCTCCTATCTCTTCGATGCCCTCATTCAGAGCTATGGTTTTCAGGCTTTCACAGTAACCAAACGAGTTACCAAGCACTTTCACACTGCCCGGAACAGATACGTTAGTAAGGGATTCACAACTGCTAAAAGCATCTCTTTGTATAGTCTCCACGCCGTCGGGTATCTCCAACGACCTTATGCCCGAAGCCGCAAAGGCTGAAGATCCGATGGAGCGCAGAGTTGACGGCAGCTCTATGGTCTCCAGTGCCGTACATGATTTGAAAGCCTCGTTGCCTATGCTTTCAAGCCCATCGTGCAGTATGACAGTTTTGAGATTAGTGCAGCCCTCAAAAGCATTTTCGTAAATGTATTTCACAGAGGCCGGTATCTCGACGCTCTCCAGTGTGGTATAATTCTTGAACACCTCTTCCGGAATGTGGTCCTTGTCATCCGGCATGACTATTCTTTTTACCACGTTAAGAGCCCGCACCTTTGGGGCATCCCATGCGCAGAACTCCCATTTCTTTATGGTCAGCAGGTCTCCTTCAAGAGTATAGTTTTCGCTGTCCATAAACTCACCGTCATTTCCGGCACTTGCGACGCTTTCTGCAGGTGTGCTTTCAGTGTCCGGTCCGCTACTGCCGCAGCCGGAAAATACAAGCATCAGCAGAGCTGCGACGAGCGACATAAGTATTTGTTTTTTCACATTGATCCCCTCCTTGTGCAATAGAAAATCCACCTCTATTATATAGTACCGATTCAGGCGGTATTGTTACATTCCGGTTAACAAAATGTTAAAAAACTTACTTATCTTGCCCTATTGCTTTGAACAACAAAGCATTATCATAAAACAACCATTGGCCAGGGCACTTAATAGACGTTGACAATTCACGCATAAAGCGGTATTATAAAAGTAAATATTCTGCCGAAAGGAAGAAACGCCATGAGTGAGACTAATAATGCAAAGGCCACCGCACCTGCCGCTGAGGAAGAAGCGCCCATTATAGTATTTCGTGACGTCACAAAGGAATACACTCTTTACCGTAACAGCAGGGAGCAGTTTGCGGCATTGTTTTACAGATCAAAAAAGCTGCAGAAGCACATGGCTCTCAAGGGAGTGAGCTTTTCTATAAAAAAGGGCGAGTCCGTAGCTATCGTCGGTAGAAATGGCGCAGGCAAGTCCACACTGCTCAAGATGATAACCGGCGTTGCCTTCCCTACCAGCGGTGACATCTACGTCAAGGGCAGAGTATCGGCTCTGCTGGAGCTGACCGCAGGCTTTGTGGGCGACATGACCGGACGTGAAAACATACGCTTCAAGTGCTATGTGCTGGGACTTAAATCCGCAGAGATAAACGAAATAGAAAAGAAGGCAATAGAGTTTGCGGAGCTTGGAGAATATATCGATCAGCCGGTGCGCACTTATTCCTCAGGAATGAGGGTCAGGCTGGGCTTTGCCATCAACATCAACATGGATCCTGATATCCTGGTAATAGACGAGGCGCTGAGCGTAGGCGACAACTCCTTCAAGAAAAAGTGCAAGGACAAGATAAATCAGCTCATCAAGAGCCATGTAACAGTCCTGTATGTAAGCCACAGCAAGGATATTCAGGACTTTTGCAATCGCTGCATTTATCTCCAAAACGGCAAAGTAATGTTTGACGGCCCCATGAGCGAGGCTGCAAAAAAATATCCGGAGTTTACAGGTTAAAAAGTATGCACGGCAGTTCAGAGAGGACTGCCGTTTTTTCACGGCGATTACATTTTTCCGGATCGCCTTCTCAAGAAACTGTATAGGCGAAAGCTTCAAGCTACGTCTTAGGTACTTGCATTTCCTGTAAAGTTATACTATAATATAGAATAGAGGAAAATGCTGCTTTTGTGACTATCGGCACTGTCCCGATAGTCTCTATGTGCAGCACCGCTGTTCTGTTACGGCTTCGGCGCTCAATATTTTTCGAGGCAAAACGGGCCGGAACAAGGACTGCGGTTATTTATAAAGGAGGATACGGATGAATAAGGACGAAAAACTGGAAGCTCTGTCTCAGGCAAGAGCATGCCTTGAAGGCTCAACCGGCTATGAAAGGCTTGCCATGCTTTTTGATGAGGGAGTATTTACGGAAATAGACGCTTTTGCAGGCAGAGCCGGCGGACTGTCAGAGGTCGTTGCAGGCCACGGTACTGTTGACGGTATCGGAGTGTATGCCTTTGCACAGAACACGGACGCAGCAGGAGGAGCTATGTCAAGGGCACAGGCCGCCAAGCTCAGGAAGGTCTATGACCTTGCCCTCAAAACCGGTGAGCCTATTGTGGCAATGTATGATTCCATCGGCGGCAGACTCAGCGAAGGAGCTGACCTTCTTGCAGCCTACGGCGATATGATGCGCTGCACTAACCAGCTTTCGGGCGTGGTGCCGCAGATCTCTGTAGTGCTTGGAAAGTGCTTCGGAACACAGGCGCTGATTGCTGTGTGCGGCGATATCGTCATCATGTCAGAAAATGCTGAGATGTCCATAGACACATCCGGCAAGGACTCTTCTGCAGAGAATGCCGGCAAAAAAGGTCTTGCTCATATTATCGCTAAGGACGATTCCGAAGCAATACAAAAGGCAAGGACACTTATCACACTGCTCCCGCAGAATAACCTTTCACCCGCCTGCGTTGCCTATGACAGCATCTCTCCGTCGGGCACAGTCAGCTATGGTATGTCAGCCTCTGAAGCAGCTAAAGCCGCAGCCGATGAGGGCAGCCTTGTTGAGCTGCATCAGGATACCTCAAAAGCCGCTTTTACCGCACTTGCGACTGTTAACGGCACGACTGTGGGCTTCGTGGCACTCGAAGGCAAGGAGCTTGACCGCAAAGCCTGCGCAAAGGCCGCAAGGTTTGTCCGCTTCTGCGATTCCTTCAGCATGCCCGTCATCACCCTTCTTGACGCCGAGAGCTTTGGCTGCATAAAGGGTGCGGCAAAGCTCAGCAGTGCCTATGCCGAGGCAACCTGCGCTAAGATCACTCTCATTACAGGCAATGCCTATGGGGCAGTATACATTGCTGCTGCCGGCACTGGAGCTGCAGCTGATATGATCTATGCATGGCCGGGTGCTACGGTATCAGCACTTTCTCCGGAGGCCGCAGCGGTTATTATGCTTGGTGACGATTTCGGAGGCAGGCTCAAGGGATCAAAGGATCCTCAGAAGGACAAGGCGGATATCATCGCAGACTTCAAATCAAGCGAGCTGAACGTAATGAAGGCGGCAGATGCGGGATATGTTGACAGCATCATTGAACCTTCACAGACAAGATCAGCACTCGTCAGCGCAGTCGAAATGCTCTGCAACAAGAGAGTATCGACCCTGCCCAAAAAGCATTGCAACTCTCTGTAAGCTTTGGCAGATAAGGGCTATCGCTGAAAGGGTCACGATCAGACCGCTATCAACATACAAAACGAAAGGAATGTAGGATATGAAAAACTTGAAGATCACCGTCAACGGTGTTGTATATGACGTACAGGTGGAGGAGGTAGACGGCTCCACCGCTTCTACCCCGGCAGCTGCAGCTCCCGCTCCTAAGCCCGCACCGGCAGCAGCTCCCAAGGCAGCTCCGGCAGCGGAGGGCGAGCCTGTAAAGTCACCTATGCCCGGAACCATACTGAGCGTACCGGTCAAGGCCGGACAGTCTGTCAAGACCGGCGATGTGCTGGTAGTGCTTGAGGCTATGAAGATGGAAAATGAGATCAAGGCTTCCCGTGACGCAGTTGTGGCAAGCGTTGCCGTTAGCAAGGGCGAGTCAGTGGAAACAGGCACTGTCCTTGTAACTCTCAACTGACGGTGCACAGGAAAGGAGCAATTCACAATGGCTAAGAAAATACAGATCACCGAAACGGTCCTGCGTGACGCTCATCAGTCTCTGATCGCTACGAGGATGCCTCTTTCGGATATGCTGCCAATCCTGTCCCAGCTTGACGAGGTCGGCTTTTATTCCCTGGAATGCTGGGGCGGTGCAACCTTTGATTCATGCATACGCTTCCTCAACGAGGATCCATGGGAGAGACTGAGAGCCATCCGCAAGGGCTGCCCAAAGACAAGGCTCCAGATGCTTTTCAGGGGGCAGAATATGCTGGGATACCGTCACTATGCAGATGACGTGCTGGAGTATTTTGTTCAGCGCTCGGTGGCTAACGGTATTGACGTAATCAGAATATTTGATGCACTCAACGATATAAAGAACCTTCAGACAGCTATCAAAGCCGCAAAGGCTGCCAAAAAGGAAAACCCCAATGTAGAGGCACAGGTTGCCATGAGCTACACCACGGGTCCGATCTTCACCACAGAGTATTATGTTGATTATGCAAAGCGCATTGAGGAAGCAGGGGCTGACTCTATCTGTATAAAGGATATGGCGGCGTTGCTCACCCCCTACTATACAGCAGAGCTTGTAAAGGCCATAAAGGGTGCGGTAAAAATTCCGGTACAGCTCCACACACACTATACCTCAGGTCTTGCTTCAATGTGTCTTATGAAAGCTATTGAAAACGGCTGCGACAGAGTGGATACAGCAATGTCTCCTCTCGCCAACGGAACCTCACACGCTCCCACGGAGTCAATTGTTGCGGCTTTGCAGGGCACCGAATATGACACAGGCATTGACCTCGTAAAGCTCTCTGAGATCAGGGAATACTTTATGGGACTGAGAGAGAAATATATCAAGAGCGGTCTGCTTGACCCCAAAATGCTTGCTGCTGATGCAAAGGCTCTGATTTATCAGGTTCCCGGCGGTATGCTCTCGAATCTTCTCAAGCAGCTCAAGGATGCAGGCAAGGCGGACAAGCTCACAGAGGTGCTTGAAGAGGTGCCAAAGGTGCGCAAGGACGCAGGCTATCCCCCGCTGGTAACTCCCACCTCACAGATAGTCGGCACACAGGCTGTATTCAACGTGCTGTTTGGTGAGTATAAGAATTGCAGCGGACAGTTTAAGGATCTGGTGGCAGGAAAATACGGCACCACTCCCGTTCCCATCGACCCCGATTTCAGGAAGAAGATCATCGGAGACGAAAAGCCCGTCACCTGTCGTCCGGCTGACCTGCTGGAGCCTGAGCTTGACAAGCTGAGAGCAGAGATCCCCCAGTGGATCGAGCAGGAGGAGGATGTGCTGACCTATGCTCAGTTCCCACAGGTAGCACCGAAGTTCTTCAAGGCAAGAAGGGACGCCCGCATAGGCATCAACCCCGAAGCGGACATCAAAAACAAAGTTCATCCCGTATAAAAATATCAGGCACGGCAAACCCTCATGGTTTGCCGTGGCCTGTTGTTGTTGACAATTATTCTCTTATATTGTAAAATTGACCTGCAAGGCGATTGACATTACGGATTGCGGCAGTTCCCTCACAAGGGAACGAAAAACTTTTTCCTCCCTGAGTTCGTCGAAGGGAGGTGATATCATGCACGATTTTGGTGAAATTATAACCACCATAGGCGTAGCTGTATCATTGGCTCGCTTTATACTTGAGTTTATCAAGTACATAAACGGACATAAAAAGAAGTAACCGCCCTGTCTCGTAAACTAAGCGGTTACTTTCTTCATATTAAGTAATCAGATGGTTCAGGGACTGCCGTAATCAGTCAGTCGCCTTGTACTGTTTTTATTATACACTCCTTTCACTTGTTTGTCAAGCAAGCCTTAGCCCAAGAAAACGGCACGGTAAACCCTCATGGTCTGCCGTGCCTGTTGTTATTGTATATTACTGTTTGTTTGCCGGTGCGGTGGTGTTGTTATTGTCGTCGTCCTTCTTTTTCTTTGCAACAACAATGATTATTATGATGATAATGATTATCAGAACAATGGCGATGATAAGAATGATGATCCAGATGGGGAAGCCGCCCTTCTTTTCCTCAGCTTTGCTGACTTCAGTCTTGCTTTCATCAGCCTTGCTGACTTCAGTCTTGCTTTCATCAGCCTTGCTGACCTCAGCTTTGCTGACTTCAGTCTTGCTTTCATCAGCCTTGCTGACCTCGGCTTTGCTGACGGTGCTTGCGTCCGGTGTGCTGCTCTCAGCAGCGGAAGGCTGATCGTAGCTGCTCATCTCCTGAGTG
The DNA here is from genome assembly GCA_902768825.1 of uncultured Ruminococcus sp. Classification (GTDB taxonomy): domain Bacteria; phylum Bacillota; class Clostridia; order Oscillospirales; family Acutalibacteraceae; genus UBA1213. Next base: position 4,317 of record CACXMR010000042.1, on the reverse strand, counting down.
CCGAAGGTGAGGACTTCAGAATAATCCGTCCTGAACTCGCCGTCGAACTCCTTGGTATCGGGGTTGTACTGGTCGCACACATAGCGGGCACGAAGCTCTACCGGAGAATCCTTGGCAAGGATTATATCGGGATTGCTGACGCCGTTTTCGCTGTTTTCACGCTTGAGCTCTTCGGCAAGGTTCTGCAGGGCTATGACCTGCTCTCCTGCCATGATGGTCCAGCCGCCCTGAAGGCCGACCCATGTGCCGCCGGGTACTCTTGCCTCCCACTCGATCCAGAGGGCCTTACCCTTTGACTGTACCGCCGCGACAGCCTGAGTCAGATCTTCGGGAACATCGAGTGTGACCGCGATCTGCGGATAACCGTTGAATTCATCCTGATAATATCTCAGGTTAGTGATGACCGGAGGAGCAAGTGTCTCCTTCGTGGGCAGAGGCGTTTCAGGAGCTGCGTCCTTGCCGTAGGAAGCTGTCTCCGACCAGTCGGAGAAGATGACCTCATCGACAAATCCGTCCTTGCAGGCAGATACGGCAAGCCTGACGCGCACATAAGCGGTATGCTGTGTATAGTCGATCTTCACCATCTGTTCGTGAGACTCGGCATCGACCTCGATCAGGGTGTACTGACCCTCCTTGAGCTGGTCCTTGAGGCCCGGTATAAGCTCCGTTCCGTACCAGACCTCGTTGTTTTGCACCTTTTCCTCTTCGGTCCATGCGGGATCGTTGTGGACATAGACTCCTCTCATGATCCATTCATCGGTAACGATATCAGTGCTTACGCCTTCTTCGATCAGATCCCAGTCGCCTACGCGGGTGTTGTAATCCCTGTCCTTGCCGAAGCTCGTCCAGGTCTTGTTTCCGTCCTCGTCCGTATAGATCTCGCCGTCCCAGTATTTGGTGTAGTGCCATCCGTTCACCGGATCGTCGATGGCCCAGTCTACCTGAGCATTGATGTACACGTCGGTCAAGCCGTAATCCTTAAGGAGCCTTTCCATTGCCGCATCGTGGGATTCGGGATCCGCGCACTCCACCATCCACTTGTTAAGATCGTTGTTCACGGAATAGGTAAGCAGCGTCGTGGTGGGTGAATCGTTCTCGTTCATCCATTCGATCGCCACATTTGCAGGAGCCTCCACCGTGAAGGGAAGCTTTACTCCCTTGTAGTCGGTTTCCGCCGATGCTGTAATTGCCGTCATTGACATGCACGTCAGCAGCGTTGCCGCTGTCAGTGCTGTTGATATCAGCTTTTTCATTATTATGCCTCCTTATTGTTCTTGTTGCCTGATATTGCCTTTTAGACATATCTCAATCCCACTATAACACATTTTGTACAGATATACAAGGGCTTAAATGGAATTATAGTTCGTTTTTTACATAATAACGCAATTAAGAAGCACTTCCATGAGGCAAAAATATTTATGCCACGATGTAACAAACGGTGATAAAAGTGTACTCCTATAGTGAACGGGTATATGCGCGTTTTGGCGTTATGTTTAAAAACCGTTGACCTTGTTGATAAATTGTGATACAGTAATGGTATATATCACATTTATGCATAAAAGAAAGAGGTGTTCAACATGAAAAGCAGCAAGCGGACGCTCATCATTGTCATTGTGATGATACTCATCCTTGCCGCCGGCACGGCAGCGGGTATTGTCATCTTCAACAGCGGCAAAAGCCCGACCACAGCGGATAATAACGCCCCAGGCTCGGAGCTTTCCGGCACACAGGATGAACAGGGCAGCGAGAGCCTGACATTTGCCGATCCATTCTCGGATGAAGAAGCACTCAGCGCTCTAAGGGACGAGATAGCGAGGGAAGCACAGCAGACCGACGGCAAAATAGAGCTTACCTTCTGGTGCAGCGGCGATGATCTGTCCTTTGAGAAGCAGCAGTTAAACGCCTTTAAGGAGGCTATAGCCGACAGCCGTTACGAAATAACTGTCAAGACCAAAGTAAAGGGTGAGGACGAGGCTCCCGGCGCAATGCTGGAAAACACGGAAAAGGGAGCGGATGTTTTCACGTTCACAGACGACTGCCTCGCAAGGCTCAGCGACTCCGACGTCCTTTATAAGGTGAACGATCGGTTCAAGGGGTACATAAGCGGTAGCGACCTCTCCTTCCTGAATGAAGCCGCATCAATAAACGGAGAGCTGTACGCCTTCCCGAGAAGCTGGGATCATGGTTATGTTCTTTTCTACGACAAGAGAGTGCTCTCAGAGGATGACGTCGGCGATATTGAGACTATCATAACAAAATCGGCAGAAAGCGGAAAAAGCTTATGCTTCCCTCTTACAAACAGCTACTACGCCACAGGTATCTATCTTGCGGCAGGCTGTGACATATCCTGCAAAGACGGCGTACAGACTGCCGATCTTGACAGCGATGAGGGCATGGCTGCAATAGACGGACTGTGCAGGCTGGCAAAGTATGAAGAAGGGTTTGTCGATGTTTTTCCGGAATACCTCTCTTCCGACTCGATGGTCAAGCCTGTATATGACAAATTCAAGGACGGCACTCTGTCCGCCGTGATAACAGGCACCTACCATCTTAACGATATCAAAAAGGCTATCGGCGCTGAAAACGTCGGAGCCGCAAAGCTGCCTGCTCTCACCATGAACGGAGTAAAAAGACCGCTCATGACCTTCACCAAAAACAGTATGCTGGGCGTCAAAGGCTCCACCAAGTACCCCGTCACCGCTCAGGCTCTTGCCTGCTATCTGACAAGAGAGGACGCGCAAAGAATGCGTTATGAAAGCAGGGGCATTGTTCCCGCAAACAAAAGGATCATTGCCGGAGACTCCTTTACTCCCGATTCTCTGCAGGCGGCGTTCGAGGCGCAAAAGCCGTATTCCGCAGCGTATTCATCCACCGTAAGCGCTTCTTACTGGGGCAGCGGCATCTGGAACATCTGGGACGAGGTGAAGAAAAGCGGCGGTGAGCTGACAGACGAGAAAAAGCATGAGATACTTGCCGCAGTGGAGGATACGGTAAATAATTTAAGTAAGCACTGAATAACGGCAAAGGAAAAAGCGCCCCGAAGATCCGGGACGCTTTTTTGTACGTTTTGCTCCGAAGTACAGCAGAAAGGATTACTCCTGCTCCTCCTTCATCTTTGCATAGCACTCGCTGCAATAAACAGGGCGATCATCGCGCGGCTTGAAAGGAACTCTTGCTTCCTTACCGCAAGCTGCACATACTGCTGTGAACATCTCACGCTCGGGCTTCTGTGCATTCTTTCTTGCGTTACGGCAAGCCTTACATCTCTGCGGCTCGTTTTCAAAGCCCTTTGATGCGTAAAATTCCTGTTCGCCGGCTGTGAAAACAAATTCAGCGCCGCATTCCTTGCAGATGAGAGTCTTATCCTCGTACATTTGATTTACCTCGCTTTGGTATTTTTAATTTCGCCCTCGGACGGAATTGCACCGCCACCTCTGATCTTACTTAATAAATAGAATAATAAATAAAGTCAACGCTCTCCTGAAATAAGCTACACGGGCATATAAGAGTCCAAAACCAAGAAGCAGCACAGCAGCACAAGCAAAGCCATCATCTCTTCAGGCCACGAAGCTTCTTCCTCACTCTCTGCATGGCATTATCACATGACTTTCGTGTCGTGCCGAGTCTCTCAGCTATCTCATCATAGCTCAGCCCCTCTAAATACAGGTCCAGAACCCTGCCCTCACTGCTGCTCAGCCTGTTTCTGAGAAACTCATAAAAGCTTCTCAGCTCCTCGCTCATTATCACAGCGTTAAGGGGGTCGGATTCAGGCGATGAAGGAACCCCGTCTGCCTCGTCAATGGAACCGGCAGCTATGCTCCTGTTCCTGACAGTCCTCTGATGTCTCAGTGCAGAGATCATCCTGTTCCTGATACACACGCCTGCATAAGTATAGAAGGCTGCACCGGCATCCTGACGATAGGTCATCGCAGCGTCGTGCAACGCAATGAGCCCCTCCTGAAAGAGATCCTCACTGTCATCAGCGCTCTCGGAATACTTAGCCGCACTCTTCTTCAGCAGAAGATAATAACGTGACGCAAGCAGTGCAAAGGCCGATTGATCGCCTTCCCTGCATAGTCTGCACAGCTCGGCGTCGTCCTGAACCTCAGTATCGTCAAATAAAGCGTTACCAAGCATTGCCACACCCCATCTTCCGCTACACTAAACATCATACACTATTTTGGACGAATAGTCAATATTTATTTTGGTTTTATATAGGAATTATAAATTGCAATATAAAATGTCAGTGAAATTAAGCGACATTTGAATATTTAAGAAGATCATTAGCAGACAGACCATTGAAGATTCTTCTTGGGT
>CACXMR010000041.1 GCA_902768825.1 uncultured Ruminococcus sp. | reverse complement strand
TTGCCCTGGAAAAATGTTATTATTTCTGACGGACTTGTTTCTATCACGAATATCAATTTTGGCAAAACTTATTTTTCTGATTTTAAAGAGATATATCTCAATGCCAAATGCAACGGGAATATTATCAAATCATTGTGAATCCAAACCCACGGATCGGGACACACTCTCCAGTTCCGTGGGTTTTCTATACACCGGTTATTTGACGCTTACGTTGTCAATGCTATCGGCGATAGGGGAGTCCACTCTGCTCCTGAGAGTGTGGTGCATCTACTTTTGTATGACGAGACGGCCAAGATCGTCAATGCGTCTGAATATTCATGGTTTCCTGGGTTGGTGTATAACACCTGAAGGGAATATCTGACGGTTTTCTGAATTTGCTGTGGTGTGCTTTTAGGAATCAGAAGAAAAATCTTATCCGGAAAAATAAATGGCCTTTACTTAAGAAACCGCCGAAGGATACTTGATTTATAGTATTATAATGACATATTATTCCACTATTTCGCATTATTTTAAACACTATTATGACTTTTTTCTAAAAATACTTGAATATTCTCATAGTTTGTATTAAAACGGTAAAAGCAGGTAGTGTTTATATTTTCTTGGATTTGTCGGATATTTTTACTGTGATGCAGATAAGGAGAATAGTGTGGGACTCAAAAAACTGAACGATGTGACAGGGATCACGGAAGATATCCAACCGTCAGAAGAGGTGATACGGGACCCGGACAACACGGCAGTAATTGAAGAAACAGCAGATGCCGATAGAGAAGAGGCAAAGGAACCCGAAGAAACACAAGAATCATTAGATACGGATGATTCACAAAAGCTCGCCGCTGCGGAAGAGCCCAGCCCCGCAACAAAGAACGGAAAAAACAGTAAAAAATCAATGCAGCCGCGAAAACCTGTATCAACCAAAAGGCTTGCGGTCTATCTGATGATAAAAATAGGGGTGATTTTGCTTGCCTTATGGCTGACATTTGAGTTTGTCCTCGGGATGACCATTAACCAGGGCAACAATATGCACCCTGCTATCAATGACGGTGACTTGGTCGTTTCGCTAAAGCTTCAGCAGCCTTACCTTAACGCTGCGGTTCTTTACAGGCACGACGGCAGAACCAGCGCCGGACGGATTGTCGGGCTGCCCGGTAATGTGATAGATATTTCCGAAAATGGCGAACTGCTCATTGACGGATCTATCGCTGCGGAGGATATTTTTTATCCGACACAAAAAGCGGAGGGCTCGGATATCCGTTTTCCGTATACGGTTGAAGACGGCAAGGCCTTTATCCTCAATGATTACAGAATAGACAACAACGACAGCCGCAGCTTCGGTGCAGTTGACATAGGCGATATTGACGGACCGGTGCTGTTTACTCTGCGGCGAAGGGGCTTTTAGTCCCTGTATGAAATGAATGCAGACCTATTATACCTATATTCGATATATCTTATTAGCGGTCATAGGCTCCCGTATAAGATCCGACCGGAAGCGTTTTAATGAATGCAGGTATTGAATAGGTGCAGATAGATCCCAAATAATTTTCTCGATTCACAAAAAAGGAGGAAAAATTATGAAGAAAAAAATCTCACTGCTAATGGTAATGCTTATGGTTCTGACAATGATCATCAGCACTGCTGCAATTCCTGTTTATGCGGAGACGACCACCTATACTCCCATCGGCGGCTCAGCATCATTCATCAAAAACCTTGTTGTCAATGCAGATACCAATATTCCTGATCTTGTTTTTTCATACGATATAAAAAGGGGAGATGGTGTCAATGCAACTACAACGACCGTTGAGATCATACCAGGCATAGGAGCAATTGTTGGCGATGCTGTTTTTTTCAAATGATGACACGGCAAGTTGTATCCCCGGACTTCCTTCGGATGCTGATCCTACAAACCCCACAGCAGGCAAAAAGTATGCCCAAAAAACTGTTTCCGTAACATTTCAGAATGATACTTTCACAAAACCTGGTGTGTACAGATTTGTTATTACAGAAAAAACCACTAACCCACTGCCCGGTGTTACTTATGATGAGAGTCAAAAACGTTATCTGGATGTTTTTGTTGTCGCAGACGAGAACAACGTGCTATCCGTAGATAGCTTCGTGCTTCGTGACAGCGCAACTGATATCGGTGTTGATGGTAAATATGTCACCGATCCAGACACAAAGAGCGCAGGATATACCAATTCGCTTACACAAGTTGATTTTACGTTTAACAAAACTATCGCAGGCAATCAGGGCAATAAAAATCACAGATTTAGATTTACGCTTAATATTTCCGGTGCTAACCCGGGTGTGTATCCTTTACAAACAGTCGATGTTACAAACGATCCTACGTCTATCACTGTTCTTGAAGATGGAACAGCAACTGCAAACTATTCTCTGACAAACGGCAGCTCTGTTAAGATTATTGGTCTAAATCAAAATGCTAAATGTACAGTTTCAGAGAACGCAGAGGACTATAGCCCTATGTACAGCCTTGACGGCGCCACTGCGGTTGCCGGTAACAGCTCAGGTGCTGTCACCCTTGCAAACGCTGGCCACAGCGTTGCCTTCACCAATACCCGTACCGGCATCATCCCTACAGGTATTCTTCTCACCATAGCTCCGTTTGCTATCGGTATCCTCGTATTCGGCGCAATTATCATCTTTATAGTGATCAAAAGAAAAAGACGTCCTTACTAAACGATAGTATTTTTCATCCTTGACTGAATAGTACCGGATAAAGGGGTCAGGCAGGTCGGCTTATAGCCCCGCACTGCTTGACCCTTGATTAATATTTCAGCAAAACGGGAGTGACCCGCTTACGGGAGCATGGGATTCATTCCCGTTGGCTGAAGTCTGACAGGTGAGAAAATGTTACGAAAGATCATAATTGCCATCCATAAAACGATAGACTGGACTGCAGCGATAGTATCACTGCTGATGTTTCTTATCTGCCTTTACGCAATGATCGACGCATATAATGTCTATGAGGGTGCTAACGATAAAAGCCTGCTTAAAGTCAAGCCTAAGGCAGGCAATACCCAGATGCTGCGTGAACTGTCCGATGACGCTGTTGCGTGGCTCACTGTCGATGATACAAGGATCGACTATCCTGTAATGCAGGGCAAGACCAACGCTGAGTATCTCAATAAAAACCCATACGGAGATTTTTCTCTGGCGGGAAGTATTTTTCTTGACAGCAGAAACGATAAAAGCTTCGGCGATGATTATTCGATGATATACGGCCACCACATGGAGTATGGAGCAATGTTCGGTTCCCTTGACGGTTATGCCGATAAGGACTATTTTGACAGCCATAATAAGGGCAAACTTACCGTGATAAACGGAAAGGAATACAAGATCACGTTTTTTGCCTCGTGTAAAGCACAGGCTAATGAAAAAATTATATTTGACCCATCCGAAAGCGATAACGTAGCACTTCTGGATTATCTTGATAAATATGCGATAGTTTATTACCCACAGTATGTGGACTCAGGCTCAAAGCTTGTTGCGCTTTCGACCTGTCAGTCTGCGGATACAAATGAGAGAATAATAGTTTTTGGAACTTTAATATAAAGAGGTTTCCTATCCTATAATAAAGAGAAGGCGGGGATGAAAAATGAGGAGAATACTTACATTTTGCATAGTAACGATCATAGCTCTGTGTTTTTCCGACTTTTCAGCTCACGCCCATGACTATGGAAGCGCAAATGTCGGCATTACAGTAGAGATCACTCTCGGAGGAACAGCCGCCATAATACCGGATGTGCAGTCTCCTGTTCCTGATAAAACCGAGCTGACCCTGAAGGACGGCGAAATCGGAAGGTTTGATATTGCTTTTTCGTCTGTAGGAGAATATGGCTATACGGTCAGGAATGTCCCGGATGACAGAGACCTGAAGTATGACAAAACTGTCTACAAAATAAAGATCTATGTCAACGATGTGGACGGAAAGCTTGAGCCTACTGTTATTGTCTATAAGGGTGATTATAAATACTCCGGTGATCCGGAACGGTTATTGTTTGTAAATACTGATCCGGGGGAGGTCAAACTGCCTCCCGGACCTAAAACCGAAGATAATTCCAGGACCACGGCAGCATTTCTCTTTGCGCTGCTTGCTTCTGCCGGAACGCTGGCGATTTTGGCCTATCTGACTGGAAAGCATAAAAGAAATAACTGGTAATGCCCTGCAAGAATCTTAGATTTTAAATGAAAGGAGGATCTGCGCATGAAAAAACTACAAATGAATAACTGCAAACTAAAGCTGCGCTTGTCCTCCGTCATCTCTTCCATATCGGGGGCAGATGCAAAGCTTAAACGGCATACCCTCAGAGTCGCCGCATTTCTGGTGGCGGTGCTGCTGATAACCGGAAGCTTTTTTGATAGCTCTCTTACTGCATTCAGTGCCTCAGATGATGAGGAGGCTTATTGTGATCTGACCCTTGAGGTGTATCCCGAGGGCGAAGGGTCGGACAAGGCTGTTTATCTCAACGGTATGATGCCGAAGGACGCCTCTGCTACAGCTGTTGACGTATCAAGCGACTTCAAAAAACGGGACGGCAGCACAAATATCTCCGAGGACAATCCTGATGCTTCCCTCGTTGCCGCTTATGATATAACCATAACCAGCGGAAAGAATGAATATCAGCCCGATGAGGACAAGCCGGTGCGTGTCGAGATCACCGCTCCCAAGCTCTCAGAAGAAAGCATCTATGAGCTTTGGCATATCCATGACAACGGAGAAAAGGAATCAGTAGACCGTTTTACCGTTGAAGACGGAAAGATCAGCTTTACGGCGACGGGCTTCAGCGTTTATGCAATTGTGGAGGTTGCCGGTCCGTTTTCTTCAGAGGAGGTCAAAAGCATTAACGACCTGGTGGGAAACAGGGCTACTGCGGGTTTCTGCCTTTTTTACGGCAACCGCAAATTCTTTACAAGTAATCTCAATGCAAACGGTGCACTTATAGAGACAAACAGCCTTTCTTCTGCCGCAGTGTGGTTCTTTAACAAGACGGGAGATTATTATACTATCTCCACTATGATAAACGGTCAGGAAAAGTTTATCCATACCTCATCAGGAAATGAGATTGAGCTCAGCGACAGCGCCGATCTGTTTCTGGTCACCCCCACGGAAAATAATTCGTTTTACCTCAAAAAAAGCAACGAAAATAAGTGGCTCCAGCATTCCGGAAGCGGAAACGGCATAAGATACTATCAGAAAAATACCAACAGCACCAATTCCCGTATAAAGATGATTTTTGCTGATTCAATGGAACAGCCTGACGATTGGTACACACTTAACGGTAAGACCTACGGACTGATGAACTACACCGGCGGTACCCTTGGATATGCCTTTATGTCTCAGGAAGAGGAAAACTGCCTTTCAATGCTTTCGCTTAATGTCAGGAGACCTACCGGCAGCGAAACGCTTTATGTTGCAGAGGACTCGGACATCACTATGTGGACATTCCACTATGTTTCCGACAGCAACTATAAGCTCTCGACAACGGTGAACGGTGAAACAAAGTATCTCAAGATAGGAGACACCCTTTCACTGGTCAACGAGAATCAGGCGTCGGCGATCACAGTGACCACCGATGAAAAAAACCATCTGAAATTAACCGTGGGTGGAAAGGCTGTCACATATACAGAAGACGGCTTTGTCAGCGCTGCCGCACGTAACAACAGTAGTGAACAGTGGCTCCACCGGGTAGAACTGTCGGAGCTTACTCAGGATGATTTTATTACCTACTATGCCGACAAGGTGAGTGTTTCCAGTGTTGAAGACGGGGCAAGAGTCATAGTTTATACCCGTGTCTGGAACGATGTCACCAAGGTATACGAATTCTATGCAATAGACCATGACGGAACACTCTATCCCTGCTATGAACGAGGCGACAATCTTACATGGGTCGGTACGAGGATAAATACCCTGCTCTGGGATTTTACGGAATATCAATACGAAGACGGAACTCCCAAGTATTACTATGAGCTTTATAACCAGTATTCACGAAAATTTATCGCCCCGCAGTTAATGGACGGTCAGACTCTCTCAGACACCAAGATCGGTATTAATCTGCCCGGAAGACGCTACGGCGATTATTATTCCGATATCCTTGCATGGGATACGCCGTATTATGCCTATGCAGGTCTCCAGTCCGATATCGAAAACGGAAGCATAACTACCGGACCTAAATCTGAAGCGGATACCTTCTATTTTGCCATAGTCAAGAAGCCTACATCAACTCTTACTGAGGTCGACACTTTAGACAGCTCAAGCTATGGCATTACCATGAAGATGATAAACTTCCCGGTGCAGCCGGACTCACAGGGGCACAGCCTGCAGAACGAATTCCTCGGCACAGGCCCTGAAACCTCTTTGGCAGCAACCACGGGGCTTCTTTCAACGGATATTGATCCGGCTACCGGTTATCCGAGGGCAACCTGCAGCGGTAATTCTCTGCAGCAGCTTTTCGGCGGATCAACAGAGGTAAATCATCTTTTCCTTGAAAGCACATACTATGACAGCGGATATTTTGAGTTTGACAGCAGCCAGAATTTTGCTACCCTTGTTCAGCCGGACGGTACCATTGGAAGCAATTTTATCGTATATAATGAGCTTGGAACAACCGATGTTGTCACAAGAAGCACACTTAAACACGGCCAGTTCTTCCCATATAATTATATCACTGCAGGAGTCTATGCCGTCAATAATCCTCAGAATCTCTACAGCGCCCTTGCACAATACGGCAATCCCGCTGTGGGAAAGCTGCCGGACAGCGATCCCAGAAAATATGAAAAGCTCCATCTTGTAAACGGAAAGCCGGATTACTATTACGGCGCAGAAATGACTGCACGGATGGTACAGTCACCCAGCGACAAGGATTCCTGGGGGCATGATATAGTGTTTGAGTTTACCGGAGACGATGACTTCTGGTTCTATGTTGACAATGAACTCGTTATTGATCTCGGCGGTATTCATTCGGCGCTTCATGGCAGCGTAAACTTTGCTACGGGCAAGGTCATCGTTGACGGTACGGAAACAGATCTTCGCACCGTATTTACAAACAACTACTTACAGCGCAACCCTGACGCAACCCAAGCACAGGTCAATGCTTTCCTTGCGGAATACTTTGATGGGGAAGAGACAGTATTCAAGGACTATACGCCCCACGAAATGCGCATATTCTATATGGAGCGCGGTGCGGGTGCGGCTAACCTTCATATGCGTTTTAACCTGGATCCTATCACTCCCGGCAATGTGCTGCTGACGAAAACGGTAAGCGGCTCCCAGGATATAGACTTTAACCTTGTTGAATATCCCTTCCAGATATGGTATAAGGACAGGGAGACCAGCACTGAACACCTGCTGACAAACGATGATATTATCAGAGTCAACTATCAGAATTCAATTCAGAGAGTCGATTATTTCTCGTCCTTTACTCCCAACAACAGCTCAGTGACATTTGACTCGGTTTATTTCCTGGATCCCGGAACGAGCGTGAAAATAAAGTTCCCTGACAATACCATAGAGTATAGGGTCATCGAATGCGGCATTAACCAGGAGGTTTATGATACTGTAACCGTTAACGGTACGGTGGTCCCGGGAACAGTAATTAACGGCACAGACAGGAAGCTTTACGATTCCGGCTGGCTTAGTGTTGCTCAGCGTCCGGTAATGGTGTTTGATAACCACGTCTCCTCATCGGCTCTCCGTACTATAAGCTTTAGAAAAAAGCTGTTTGATGAGAGCGGAAACGAGCTATCCGCAAGTCAGGACTCAACAGGGTTCAGCTTCCGTCTGTATCTCAGCAACGGTACTGATGACGAGCTTGTCCTTGCCAATATGGTAAAATACTATGTTACCGACCCTGAAGGAAGGCTCTGTTCATGGGATCCCCAAACCCAGACCTTTGTTTCTTCGGAGCTGAGGGATTATTCGTCTTTGACCTCTGAGCAGAAGGCTCCCTTTACCTTTGAGACATCAATGTATGGCGCTATTTCACAAATACCTGCCGGCTACAGCGTCGAAGTCCCCAATATTCCGGTGGGCACAAAGTTCAAGGTCATTGAAAGAGAAAACGAGATTCCTGCAGGATACAGATTCCTGAGCTATGAACGTATCGGCGGCAGTTATCAGGCCGATCTGGGTGATACACTTAATTCCGGATGGGTAAGAGCTAACGAGTCTTCAAAGATGATCGTCAATAATAAGCGGGGCTGGAGCATTGACGTAAACAAGGTCTGGAGTGACAGGGACTTCACCACCTCCCATGATCCGGTTTTCATCGCCGTCTACTGCAATGATACGCTTATTCCCGATACCGTAAGCGCCATTGCGCACCCCTCAGTCTCAAAGCATTATTTCTTTGACGGTCTGCTTCCGGGGGCTGACTTTGAGGATTACCGCATTTATGAGGTGGAGCTTAACAATCCTGTTGTTGACTCGGACGGAAATCTGGTTTCGTATGGCGGTATAAGCCGGCGGATTCAAAACGGCGGAACGGCTGTTGTCAATGCCGTATCTAACAGCACAAATACCTCTGCACCTCATTCCTATAAGGTGACCTATGAATATGGCACCCCTGGGTCTCAGTCCCATGGCACCGACGTCATCCACAACGTGCGGACGGATACTATAACAAACACACGCACAGACGGCGTTGCCCTCACTCTTTATGATATGCACACAAACGAACCTCTTGCCGGAGGAAAGTTTAACCTGAAGCATGGGGATACCTTGCTCGGAACATACACTTCGGATTCACAGGGAAGAATAACCGTCTTTTATGATTTTGAAAGAAACACAAACTATTCCCTGACCGAAACCGATCCTCCTGCAGGTTATATCGGACTGCCGGCAACTGCGGTTTTCTCCATCGGTAATGATAATTCCGTCACCCTGAGCGGCAACGGACCCGAGTGGCAGCACGGAGAAAGCTCCGGCTCATCAGGAGATAACCTGATCGCCTATATTGACATCTATAATAAACCATTTAACTTTACTGCTCTGAAGGTGGACAGTGTTTCCGGCGAGGCTTTGAGCGGAGCGCACTTTGCACTGTACAGGAGCGTTCAAGGCATAGACGGCGAGGTTAAGGACCTTGATCCCATTCACGGCTATTCGGATCTTGTGTCCGATCAGAACGGCGTTATACCAAAGATAGATAAAACTCTCCAACCGGGTAAGTATTACCTGACCGAAACCTCTCCGCCCCGTGACCATGACCCTCACGAAAGGGACATTATCTTCACTGTCTTTGCCAACGGGATTATTACCATAGACAGCGAAGGACACAGCGGATATCTTACTGTTGAGGGGACGGACGAGTGCAATTATGTATTGAGAGTCCCAAATGCTCTCAGGCTGCCCGTAGAATTGACAATAACCAAGACCGTCACGGGTGCTTTTGGCGACAAAACAAAGGATTTCACCTTTACGCTATCTGTGGAAAATGCCGATCCAACAGACGTGTATCAGTGGAGCAAAAACGGTGTCTTGCAGGCGGAACCCCTCTGCAGCGGCGCTGCGTTTACACTCAGACACGGAGACATCGTAAAGATCATGGTGCCGGTGAACACAAACATCACTATCAGTGAAGACAACCGGGATTATTCCACCAGGTTTAAGCTGAATGATCTGGCTGCTTCGCCGGGCAATACAAAGACCTTCCGACTCACCGATAACGCTGCCCTTGCGGTTACAAATAATCTCGATGCTGTAGTTCCGACAGGAATATTTAACGCAGGAGCAGGTAAAGAGATCATTATTGTTGCAGGTGCGTTTCTGTTTATTTTCCTTGCCGTCCTTATACGCAGGCATAAAACAAGGGGCCGACAGTAAAAAAGCTGTCGGTCCTTTTGCTTTTCCGGCAAAACAATTCGATTTGGGACTTGGAATAATTCATACTTGTTTTATGTAAAAGCTGTGTTATAATATATCCAGATAAATTCTTTTGTGGGATTATAAACAGTAACGGGGGTTATATTATGACATTTGAAGAACGTGCCGATAAGGCGGCACAGCTCAAAGAAAGCGGATACAACTGTTGTCAGGCGGTGGTTGCGGCTTTATCTGATCTTACGGAGGCTGACACTGATAAGCTTTTGCAGCTTGCTTCCGGTTTTGCGCTGGGCATCGGTAATATGGAGGGAACCTGTGGTGCGCTGGTGGGTGCTTCGATGATAGCGGGGCTGGTGACCGGAGGAAGAGGTACTGTTCGTTGCACAAGGCGTATTTCCGAGGCTTTTCGTGATAAGAGCGGGTCCATCACCTGCAAGGAGTTAAAGGGCTTCCCCAATGGCAAGATGCTTTCCACCTGTGAGCAGTGTGTGAGAAACGCCGTATATGCCTTTGGCGAAGTTATGGGAAAGTGAGCAGCGGAGTATTTGTTGCATAAAATAAAAAATTAGGGATTGACAATCCGGTGGCGTTGTGTTATAATGATACGGTGCTAAGGACCAATAGCTCAGTTGGTTAGAGCAACCGGCTCATAACCGGTTGGTCCGGGGTTCGAGTCCCTGTTGGTCCAGAAACGCCCCCTCACTTTGTTCGGGGGCTCAGTGAATAGAGAATAGTGAATAGTGAATAGTTTATAGTGATGCTCCGAGGGGCGTTTCTGTATTATTCGTTATTCACTATTCTCTTTTCGTTATTCACTAAAAAGAAAACCGTTGGTCAGACAAACGCCGGAAATGTCCCGTCACGATATGCCTGTGTTCAAATAATAAAGAATATTGATGGATTAAACTAATTGAAAAAATATACAAAATTGTTACCATTTTGTTTTATAAATGTATGTACAAACTACAAAATAAGTGGTATAATCTACATAAATAATCCGGATCAAATAAAAGGGGGAATTATGTATGGCAAAGAATCAGAAAAACGATGCTTCTGAGATTTCTGAAGGCTTCGATCAGGTCAGAATTCGTCTCAAGGAACTGAAGGGCGAGATGATCATTATTAACATTGCGATGGTTGTTCTTGGCATTGTTATGATCATTATTCCCAAGCCCTTTACTGAATTTATCGGGCAGATACTTGGCGGTGGCCTTTGCATCTGGGGCGTCCTCAGGTGTATCACCTTCCTCAGACTCAAGGAGGATGAGATGTTTGGCTCCTTTGCCCTTGTCCAGGGCGCTGCTATGATAGGATTTGGTATATTTTTCCTTACGCAGCCGGCCAGGTTTTCTGATCTCCTAAATTCTGCACTGGTGCTTGGTGTGCTTATCGCCGCTGTATTTAAGCTCCAGAACGCTATCAACTATATGAAGCTCAAGGCTAAAGTCTGGTGGGTGCATCTTTTGGTCGCCGTGGTCTTGACGGTGTTCGGAGTAATAGCCCTGGTTCGTCCCGGTTGGGTGGATGACAAGGATGGCTTGCTGGTGGTTATGACGGTAATTACCGGAGTGGCGTTTGTGATAAGCGGTGTATGGGATATTTTCTCTGTGATGTATCTGGCTAAGCTTGTCAAGAAAAAGACCGATCAGATGGAAGCAGAGGGCGTTATTCCGAGATCTGTGAAAAACAGTATGGATAAAAAGGCCAAAAATGATAAAAAGGTGGTCAAACTCAAGGATAAGGATGTCAGGACTAAGGGTAGCAAGAATGAAGAAAAGGAAATCTTTGACGACCCTGAGCTGGACGCAATAGATAATCTTGACTATGATGACGGCTATGACGAAAAGAAGTAGGACGCTTCCTGAGTGGTGAAATAGCATTGTAAGACGGGCATGACTGTGATGATTAACGGACGGTCGTGCCCGCTTTGTTTTTTTGGGGGTTTGCATAAAATCTGGTTGTCTTTTAGTGCTAAAAAACGAAGTGAGCGTTAATGCACTACATTCCTTTTAGGAAAAATTTTCAATAGGTATTGTAATTTTTGCGGGATTGTTGTATAATACAGATAGTAAATTATTAGGAGGTAATTCCCATGTCAGTAAAAGTTGCAATCAATGGTTTTGGCCGTATCGGTCGTCTTGCTTTCAGACAGATGTTTGATGCTGAAGGCTATGAAGTCGTTGCTATCAACGATCTTACAAAGCCCTCAATGCTTGCTAACCTTCTCAAGTATGATACCGCTCAGGGCGGTTACTGCGGCAAGATCGGCGAAGGTCTTCACACTGTAAGTGCTGATGACGAGGCTGGCACAATCACTGTAGACGGCAAGACTCTTACTATCTATGCAAAGGCTAACGCTGCTGAGCTTCCCTGGGGTGAGCTCGGTGTTGATGTAGTTCTCGAGTGCACAGGCTTCTACTGCTCAAAGGATAAGTCCATGGCTCATATCAATGCAGGCGCTAAGAAGGTCGTTATCTCTGCTCCCGCAGGCAATGACCTCAAGACTATCGTGTTCAGCGTTAACGAGAATACTCTGACTGCTGACGATCAGATCATTTCCGCTGCTTCCTGCACAACCAACTGCCTTGCTCCTATGGCTAAGGCTCTCAATGATTATGCTCCTATCCAGAGCGGTATCATGTCAACAATCCACGCTTATACAGGCGATCAGATGATCCTTGACGGTCCTCACAGAAAGGGCGACTTCAGAAGAGCAAGAGCTGGCGCTGCTAACATCGTTCCTAACTCAACAGGCGCTGCTAAGGCTATCGGCCTTGTTATTCCTGAGCTCAACGGCAAGCTCATCGGTTCTGCACAGCGTGTACCGGTTCCCACAGGCTCTACAACTATCCTTACAGCTGTTGTTAAGAAGGCTGACGTTACTAAGGAAGGCATCAACGCTGCTATGAAGGCTGCTGCTTCTGCTTCCTTCGGTTACAACGAGGATCAGATCGTTTCTTCTGACGTTATCGGCATGAGATATGGTTCACTCTTCGATGCTACTCAGACAATGGTTGCTAAGATCGCTGATGATCTCTATGAAGTACAGGTAGTTTCCTGGTATGACAACGAGAACAGCTACACAAGCCAGATGGTAAGAACAATCAAGTATTTTGCTGAGCTTGGCTGATCCCATTGATGAAGAATCACAAAAATGCGCTGCTCCTTTCGGGGCAGCGTTTTTTTTGATGTAATGAATATGTGTTACTGACTATTTGTATAAAAACTGTTGAAAAGTGTGTAAATTTGTTGTATAATAAACGAAATAGGCTTTGTATAGTGACGAAATATTCGGAACGAGGTGATGCTCTTGGAGAAGGCTATAAGAAAAGACACTCTTGTTAGCTCAGTGAAAAGGTTCTTTCTTACTCCGGCTAATTTCCGGCTGCTCTTTTTCGTAGTATTATACTGTGATATCAGATATCTGTCGCCTGTTGTCTATCAGACGGTTATCCTTGTGATGACTCTGTGGTCGGCGGTGCTTATGGCGGATCAGTATATCGTAAAGAAAAGAATAATGCGGGTGAAGTTCCGCAGGATAATCTTTGTATTCCTGTTTTTTGCCCTCGTGACAGTGATGCTTCACGGCGAGATAAATCTCTGGAAAAATCTGATGACTCTATGGTGGATTGTGGTTTGTCTGTTTTTGTTCTATGGAGTCCACGCAGAGAAAAGCAATCTCAGGGTGCGCAGGGAGGCAATGCGGGTATTTGATCTGCTCAACTTTATGACGGTTGTTGTAATGGCTGCCGGATTTATCCTGTTTATCATCTTCCCTAAGGGCGTCAGTCTGATGGGCTATCAGTTTTGTATTGTCGAGGGACGATTTGTCGGCATAATACCTAATGCTAACGTGACAGGCTTCTATGCGGCGATGGCTATTGTATTCAGTGCTATGCTGCTCCGTATGCGGCGTGCAGACGGCACTTCCACCAGGAGACTCAGGATCTGGTATATCTCAGGTATTGTCCTTAACAGCTTTGTTCTGATACTCACTGACTCCAACGCTGCCATGGTGTTTATAATGGTGTTCATTTCATTCCTGTTTTTCTATGAGATGTTTAAGGAGTTTTCGTTAAAGAAGCTTCACACCATTGTCTTCCGGCTTGCTGCCACCGTGCTTGCCTGTGTGGTGGTTGTGTCCTCGATCATGTTCCTTCGTGTGAATGTGCAGAACGGTGTCGCAGGTATGCTCAGCTGGCGGGATACCGGCATTGTTATTTCCACGACTCTTGATGCTAACAACGACAATATCAAGCTTGACAAGGCCGCTATCTCTCCCAAACCGTCAAATACCAAAAAGGTCATCGGTCACCAGAATACCAATATCGACAGCGGACGGTTTGTTCTCTGGCGTCAGGCCCTGGGACTTATTGAGATATATCCGCTCTTTGGCATTGGAAAAGAGAACATACCTGATTACGGAGTCGATTATCTCGGAGGAATACGCTATACCGACCTGGGAGGCTATAAGTATGTGGACTTCCACAACGGACTGCTCACTATTACAGTCAGCTTCGGTATAGTCGGACTCAGCCTGTTCCTTGTTTTTGCACTGACCATAGCCAAGGCTATACTGAAATCTATGTTCAAGCACAAGCAGAGGAGCCGCCGGGACGGTAATATGCTTGTTCTCATTGCTGCGTTCTCTGCTGCGTATTGTGTTTACTCCATGTTTGAAGCGGCTCTGTTTATTGATTATACATACCGTGTGTTTATTTTCTGGTTTATTCTGGGACTTGGACTCAGCTATGTAATGAAGTATCATCAGCAGGGGCTAAACTCCAGGATCGACCCGGCTCCCATAAATGACGATACATCAGAGCTTCAGTACATCCGGATGAAGTGGCCATTCTTCCGCAAGAAAGCTGCTTCCCCGGAGGAAAAGCCGGAGCCGGAAAAGGCGGAAGATCCTTCCTCAGAAGCAAAGCCGGAGCCGGAAACGGCGGAAGAACCTTCCTCAGAAGAAAAGCCGGAGCCGGAAAAAGCAGAGGAGCCTTCCTCAGAAGAAAAGCCGGAGCCGGAAAAAGCAGAAGATCCTTCCTCAGAGGAAAAGCCGGAGCCGGAAAAGGCGGAAGAGCCTTCTTCAGAAGAAAAGCCGGAGCCGGAAAAGGCGGAAGAACCTTCCTCAGAAGAAAAGCCGGAGCCGGAAAAGGCGGAAGATCCTTCCTCAGAGGAAAAGCCGGAGCCGGAAAAAGCAGAAGAACCTTCCTCAGAAGCAAAGCCGGAGCCGGAAAAGGCGGAAGAACCTTCCTCAGAAGAAAAGCCGGAGCCGGAAAAGGCGGAAGAGCCTTCCTCAGAAGAAAAGCCGGAGCCGGAAAAGAAGGATAGTGATTTGCCTAAGAAGAATGATTCAAGGAAGCAAAGGAAGAAACCCTCAAAGAACAGATCGCTTCCTGATAAGTGAATAATGAGAAAAAATCAGCCTGCCCTCGGATGATGAGGACAGGCTGTAATTCTTTTTGCTGATATTTCTGCTTTTATGAGCGGTGGCGCAAGCGGGCTTTTGTCCAAAACTCAACAAAGAGCCTGCTTCAAAGATTATTTGAGGGGCGGAATAGAAACACCCGGACGATCGGGTATGCATTCCTCCGGAAAGCCCTCAATATGCTGGAGCTTTGTGAGCTGCTCATAGATCACATAAAGCGTCTGAACGCCGTTTTCAAGAATGTAATAGTGCCTTATATAGGGCACAAGGAGCACTAACAGGGCAAAGAACAGCACAAGAACCGCTATGCTGTGATAAAACATAATGACTATGAGCACGGACATGGTCAGCAGAGCAAACAGTATCGTTACTAACAGATGTATCAGACGCTCATGCTGCCAGAAGGTGATCTCGGTGAGAAGCTCCTTTTTCAGGGCTTCTATGTTTTCTATTTTTTTGCCGCTGGCCAATAGCTTGCGAAGTGAGAGGATATATCCCTTTAGCTTTTTACCCATTGTTACCGCCTAATTCTTTATAATTTTGCGTTCCATGACGTAATCGTTACAGTAAAATCCATTGCCTATGTCTGTGTCTATAGACTTGATCTTGTAAAAACCAAGATGCTCATACACGTTTATGGCGAAGGTGTTTTTTCTCTCCACCTGAAGCCTGAGAGTTTTGATGCTGTCAAACTCCTCGATTTTTGCCATAGTGTCAAAAAGTGCTATTGCACGACGTGCAAGCCCCTGACGTCGATACTCGGGCTTGATATAAAGCCTTGAAATGAATACATGGTCGCCGCAGTTTTTGTAACACATATATCCTGCCAGCTCGTTGTCAACTAAGAGCATATAATAGATGTTACGGGCCTCTATCTGCCGCCTCACAGCCGCTCTGGACTGATACTTTTCAAACATATAGTCTATCTGTTCCGGTGAAAAAATGTCCTTGTAATAGTTTTGCCACACGTTTCTGGCAGTTGTTTCGATCTCTGCGATCTGCTTTTCGGTTACAACAGGCATAACGTCGAATCTCATTTTAAAACCTCCGGGGCGCTATGATCAGTTTTTATTTCTCTCTATGTGCCTGCTTGTAACGTGCACATCAACAAGGACATCCTCACGCTCGGTGAGCTCAAGAGGCGCCTTGTCCTTATATTCGTAGGGCTCTGTCATACCGTTGTATTTGTATCCTCTGTAGATGATATAGACAACAATTCCGGTAACAAGGATACTGACACCCAGAGCGATGAGGATTATCTCAACCCAGTTTTTGCTCTCTTTTTCGTTAGAGCTGGAATCGGCAGTCTGGATTATGTCATAATCATAATCAGTCCCGTAATCATATACTGCAGTGAATGCTTCATCGGCAGTGGCGGTGCAGACAGTCACCTCATCGGCGGGAGCCACACTCTCTGCCGAAGCAGTAAGGCCGCAGACACTAAGCATAGCGGCAGCCGCAAGGATCAACGAAGCCTTTTTTAGATAGTTCTTTTTCATAACAGAAAGTACCCTCCCAATATACTAAGCAGTAAGAGGGCCACAAAAAGGATGATTCCAAACAGCGCAAGCTTTTTCTTGTCAAGAGGAAGCTCGCCGTAATTTTTACCTGTCTGTCCGTTCATCGCATAAAGATAATCCTTACCCTCGTAGTTGAAGTTCATCATCCACACAGGCATCATAGCATACTGCCATGACTCCTGAAGGGTCTTTACGTCAACGCTGTCGACGAGCACGGAGTCGTAGCCGGTGATAGTATCAAGATAAATCTTTTTGGAATAATCCTTCAGCTCCTCGTCTACGTCGCCCTGGACGTCGGTTCGCTCGGTGTCACGCTTTTCTGCCAGGAATCCGGAGAGATATGCCATGGTAAAGCCGCGGAATTCGTTTGAGTCATAGGGGTTTACATATTTGAGAGCCTTGCTGTGTTCGCCTTTGAGGGCAGGGTGGGGAAAATCCTTAAAGTCGATTATACCGGCACGCTTGCAGCGGAAGGTCTTGGTCTCGGTGTATTCCTCATCTCCGACTACCCATGTGCGGACTTTCTTTGCGGTGGCAAAGATAAAGCCGTCCTTTTTGGAATCTACCATCCAATAGGGATAATAAACGCCTCTGATCTTGTTCAGCTCGGCACGAGCCACAAAGGTCTTGGGAAGGAAATGCTTCTTTTTGCAAAACTCGAAGAACTTGTTCTCGGCGTCCTCCTCCGTAAACTTAAAGGGAATAACCTTATCGGGCTTAAAGGCACCTGTCAGTCTGTTGGATATCACCACAGGGTTGTGGCAATAGATGCAGAAGGTAGCTGCGGTGGTCTTATCAGTGATGACCTCAGCGCCGCAGCTCTGGCAGGTATACATTACCGTGCCGGATGCAAAATCCTCAAAGCCCTCAGGCACGTCATCGACCTGTGCTTCCTCGGATACTGCCTGGGTGGCATTGAGCTGCTCGTCAAGGCTGCCGAAATGCTTTTTCAGCTCCTCCTCTGTGTACTCGCTTCGGCAGTATTCGCAGAAGAATTTCAGCTTTTTGGCACTGTATTGAAGCGGAGCCTCGCAGTTAAGACATTTGTATGATACAGTTTCCATAGGCTATTGTGTCAATATGACACTCATTTCACCTCTACTTTATAAAATGGATTACCCTTACCGGTGCATAAGCACCGATAAGGGAACAATACGGTTCGCACCGGAATCCAGATCCGGCTTAACGGAGCCTTAGATATTCACGGGATGAAATAATTACTGGAAATCAGCCTCGTTAATAGGATCGCCGCAGTTCGGGCAGAACTTCGGGATTGCTTTAGTCATATCTGGTTCAAAGCCGCACTTGTCACATTTGATCTTCTTTGCAGCGGGCTTTGGCTTGCCGCAGTTCATGCAGAACTTGCCTGTGTTGCCGCTTGCGCCGCAGGCACAGGTCCATGCACCGTCTGCACCCTGGGGAGCAGGCATAGGCTTGCCGCAGTTCATGCAGAACTTGCCTGTATTGCCGCCAGTGCCGCAGGCACAGGTCCATCCGGCAGCTGCGGGAGCCTGCTGTGCAGGAGCATACTGCTGCTGGGGCTGACCGTATTGAGGCTGACCATACTGAGGCTGCTGCTGCATCTGCTGCATCTGCATCTGCTGCATATTGTTGTTGGAAGCTGCACCCATAAAGCCGCCTGTTGCGTTGAGGCCCATGCCGACGCCCATAAAGCCTGCCATAGCGCCGTTAGAGTTGGAGCCTGCAGCCTCGATTCCTCTTGCGATAGAGGTCTGGACGTATGTTTCGCGCATGCTGGGGTCGTTGTAGATAGCGACACGGTTTCTCTCCTGGAGAAGCTTCTTTGTCTCCTCGTCATAGGAAATGCTTGTGATACCGACATTCTTTATTTCAATACCACGCTCCTGGCGCCATACGGGATCCAGAGCGTCACGCATATATTTGCAGAGCTGAGTTGTCTGGGTGGGGATTCTGGAAAGGGGCTGTCCCAGTGTGGAAATGCTGCTG
>CACXMR010000040.1 GCA_902768825.1 uncultured Ruminococcus sp. | reverse complement strand
CCGTCTTGCAATTATCTGACAGTTTTGTGAAGAAATGCTGACGGTGTAGGAGTTTACTGTCTGTGAAAATGTCGCCGTGTAGGTGGCATTGCCCGTTACATCTGAAATCTCCGGCGTCCAGCCGCTGAAGGTGTAAGTGTACTCCGCATCGGCGTCCTTTGTCGGAGTGTCGCCGTTATACTCAGGTGTTGCGCCGTACTCAACATTTTCGTCCGTTTCAAGTACCGTATCACCGTTTTTCCAGATGACGGTGTACTCATTGACAGTAAGGCTGATCTCGGATTCATTTCCGATAGTATAATGAGCAAGAGTATTCTCGTCATCAAGCAGCTGTTCGGCATAATAAAGATTTTGCTCTGCGGAAGGAATGCCTGTTTCGTCAGAGATCATTGCCTTTAGTGCTGCTACCGTGGCTTCGCCTGTGAGGTCATCCACCTCAAAAGTTGTGCTGTCAGGCTTCTTAACAATGACCTTAAATGTATCTGCTTCATACTCCGCTGTCAGTGTGACATTATTATCCGGCATGGTAAAGGTGGCCTCAGCGGTGGATACACTGCCCTCTGTAAATGTTAATCCTTCCGCACCGCTCCAGCCCTTGAAGTGCGTACCGTCTGCGGGTTCGTCTGCTGTGACGGTGACTGCTTCGCCTTCGACAGCTGTTGTCTTGTCAGCCGTGCCGCCGTTGACAGTGACATTATACCCCGGAAGGAAAATCCCCGTTACAGTCACGTCGCTTGCCGGCATCTGGAACGTGTTGTCCGCACCGATGACGATTCCTGCCGGGTCGGTCTGCCATTCCTTGAATTTGTACCCATCCTTGGCAGTGGCGCTCAGAGTGATTGTTCTGTTTTCTTTCGGAGTTCCAGTATAGGTTACTGTGCCTCTTGCATCGTCATTTGCAAGAACGGTTATTTCATACAGGTCTTTAGTAAAGACCGCAGTGTAGACTTTGTAGTCGTCTGTCTCAGGGCTATAGGGATTGGCTGTCGGCCATACTGTACCGGCAGGTGTATTTTCGCTTTCACTACTTTTATATTCCCAATGATGGAATGTATAGCCGGAATTCGCTTCCGCAAAAAACATTTCGAGCCCCGAAGAATAGAACGCTTTTCCTGCGCCTTCAGGAGAAACAGTGACAGTATACGGAGCAGAACTCGCCGGTATCGCAGAAAAGTAGCCCGGCCTCGGTCCGCCTCTGTCAAGGCGCACATAATCTTTGTTAATATAGTATTTGTTATATGTCGTGCCTCCTTCGCCTTTCAGCTTATTACAGTTACGGAACATATCTGAAGAATTTGGCACATTGCTCGCATTCCATTGTCTGCCGGCAAAGATAGCTGTGAGCAAATTACAGCCGTGGAACATATAGCTCATATCCGTTACATCGCTTGTGTTAAAGCTGCTCAGATCAAGAAATTCCATTGATGCACAGTCTATGAACATTTTGCTCATATCCGTTACACTGCTTGTGTTAAAGCTGCTCAGATCAAGAAATCTCAATAACGAACAGTTTTCGAACATACTGCTCATATCCGTTACATTGCTTGTGTCAAAGCTGCTGGTGTAAATAAATTTTACTTTTGTGCATAATCTGAACATACCGCTCATATTCGTTACACTGCTTGTGTTTGCACCGGTCAGGTCTATAGATGTAACGAGTCTGAAATCATAAAACAAACGTGATGAATTCTCCGGAAATGTCGCACCGGCAGGGTCAACATTGATATCATTAACCATGTTTTTTATGACACCACTGGGGAGAATTATGCCATTGTTACTATTTGCTATCGTCCCTTTCAGGGTTAGTGTGCCTGTTGAGCTGTCAAAATAGCTTTCGTCTCCCTCTGCATTCGCCGTTATGACCGCACCGCTGAACATATCTGAAAACGGCGGTATCGGCACAGCACCCGACACAAGCGTCAGTGTAAGCAAAGCGGCAGCAGCCTTTTTCAAAATTTTGCCTTTCATTGTATTTCCTCCTTGAATCTGTATTGTGTTCTGAGAAAATATCCGATTTAATGTACAAATATCTATACTGATTGTGGCACATAAAAGCTAAATGTACAACCATTTTTGCACAATACAGGCACTTTTGATATATATTTCCCTGCAGAAAAACAACAGGATAACCCGTCCAGTCAACTGCCATCACGCTTTTTATTCTTATTGGTGTATGCAAGCGCCTGAGGTCAGAGGCACTGTTGGATATGAATGTAGATAAAAGGGGAATGAATGCGCACACAATCGCTTTTGAAACATAATATGTAACAGCTGAGTGAAATGCTGTCGGAAATGAATGCAGATGCAAGGGAAAAAGCCCGCACACAGCCGCTTTTAAAACACAAAATGTAACAGCTGAGTGAGGTGCTGTGTGGTATGAATGCAGATGCATTTATTGGAGTTATAATCCCCCTTATCGGAACTGCGGCAGGTTCTGTCTGTGTGTTTTTTATGAAAAAAGAGCTGTCACGGCTGGTTCAGAGATCCCTCACCGGTTTTGCGGCTGGCGTTATGGTGGCGGCTTCAGTCTGGAGTCTGATTATTCCGGCTATAGAGCAATCACAACCAATGGGAAACCTTGCGTTTCTTCCGGCAGTCATCGGATTTTGGGGCGGTATTCTGTTTTTGCTGATGCTTGACCACATCATTCCTCATCTGCACATGAATGCGGAAAAAGCAGGAGACCCCAAAGGCAGGCTTTCAAAAACGATCATAATGGTGCTTGCCGTTACACTCCATAACATCCCTGAGGGCATGGCAGTGGGTATAGTTTATGCAGGATACCTGTCAGGCTCTGCCGAGATTACGGCTGGAGAAGCTCTGGCTTTGTCCCTTGGCATTGCAATACAAAATTTTCCGGAGGGTGCGATCATCTCAATGCCGCTTCACGCACAGGGGCGCAGCAAAAGTAGATCTTTTTTTGACGGGGTATTGTCCGGTGCGGTTGAGCCTGTCGGAGCAGTGGTGACGATTATGCTTGCCGGCTTTTTCATCCCGGCGATGCCTTATCTTTTGAGCTTTGCGGCTGGAGCTATGATGTATGTTGTAGTGGAGAAGCTGATCCCGGAAATAAACGAGGGTAAACACTCCGACTTAGGCGTTATCATGTTTGCGGTAGGCTTCACGCTGATGATGGCACTCGATGTGGGACTTGGATAGGATAAAGATGACCGGGACAAGATGTGCAAAAGATAAACAATGCATTGAAAGAAAAATAATAGCAGCAGGGTACTTGGTCTTTGTGACTGAGCACCCTGCTCTTTTTTGCATATCAATATTATCTTTTTTGTTATGGAACCACTGAATAAATCACGCCTAACGGCTCAGCACCGGCAAGCTGCCGGTTCCGACTTAGTTTTGGTAACTCAGATCGGCTTCAATAGATGATGCTTTTCCAAAGCTTCATCGGGCGCGGAGACTCTCCGCTCGCTTGAATCTTTTCGACAAATTGCACCCAAAAGTCTTGAAATACGTCAGTATTCCTGCTGCTTTTTCGCACAATCGGTGTGACGGAAGCCGCTGCGCCCTTTATTCCATGTTGGGACGCTGTCCCAAACCCTGCCAAGGGACTTCTCGCCCCTTGGAACCCCCGGCAGGAACGCAGTCCCTGCCCCATGTTGGGACGCTGTCCCAAACCCTGCCAAGGGGCTTCTCGCCCCTTGGAACCCTCGGCAGGAACGCAGTCCCTGCACCCGTCATAAAAAGGTTTTTTCTATATTCTATAATTATTACGTCCTGCCGATTTGTTCTCGATGGGACGCTTTTTTTGTGTGCAACATCACGATTGTCCTTACTCTTTTTTGTTAAACACTACAAAGTTTAAAGTATGCCTTGATTTGTGGGATATTAGTTGGATGAAGGGTGCTATAATGGAAGAAAATGATTATCTGAATGATACTGAAACGAAGGAGTCTTTAAAATGATCTCACTGTTAATTTCTTTTGCGGTATTGATCGTGGGCTATCTGGTCTATGGCAGGGTCACGGAAAAAATATTCGCACCCGATAACAGAACAACACCTGCAATCGCTATCAATGACGGCGTTGACTGTGTACCCATGAAAACGTGGAAGGCTTTTCTGGTGCAGCTTCTCAATATCGCAGGAACCGGACCTATCTTCGGCGCTCTGATGGGCGCAGTGTTTGGACCTGTCGTGTTTTTATGGATCGTGTTCGGCGCTATTCTGGGCGGTGCAGTGCATGATTATATGAGCGGCATGATAAGCTGCCGCCATGGAGGCGCTTCTATTGCCGAACTGTCAGGAACCTATCTCGGGAAAGCCGTTAAGTGGATTATGCGGGTGTTCTCGGTGGTGCTTCTTGTGCTGTGCGGAACCGTATTTGTCACCAGTCCGGCAGGTCTCCTTGACAAGCTCACCCCGGAGTGGATGAACGGTACATTCTGGGCGATCGTGATACTTGCCTATTATCTTCTGGCGACCCTGCTGCCCATAGACAAGCTGATCGGCAAGCTCTATCCGATATTCGGAGTTTTGCTAATAGTTATGGCGGCGGCAGTTATCGGGGGCATTATTTTTTCGGGCGGCAAATATACTATCCCCGAGATTTCTCTTGCAAATCTGCACCCAAACGGAACTCCTGTCTGGCCTTATATGTTTATTACGGTTGCCTGCGGTGCGATCTCCGGATTTCATGCAACACAGTCTCCAATGATCGCCAAGTGCATAAAGAGTGAAAAAGAAGGCAGAAGGATATTTTATGGCGCCATGATCTCAGAGTCGGTCATTGCACTTGTATGGGCAGCGGCAGGCGTATCATTTTATGGCACGACGCAGCTTTTAAACGATGCTTTGGCAAACGGCGCTTCCAATGTAGTATATGAGATCTCCACCGGCGTACTCGGTGCATTCGGCGGCGTTTTAGCGATTGCAGGAGTTGTTGTATGTCCTATCACATCCGGCGATACCGCATTCAGAAGTGCAAGACTGATCCTTGCAGAGACATTCAAGCTGGAACAGAAGAAGATCAAGAACCGTCTGCTGATAACCATACCGCTTCTTGTTGCAGGTGGTTTACTGACATGGTATGCCATTGTCAATGACAACGGTTTCCAGATCGTATGGCGCTACTTCTCCTGGAGCAATCAGACCTTGGCCATGATTTCACTGTGGGTGGCTACAGCTTATCTGCTCAAAAAAGGAAAATACCGTTTCGGCTCCCTGCTTACTGCACTGCCTGCCGTCTTTATGACAGGAGTAAGTCTCACATATATCCTTATCGCACAGGAAGGCTTTCGGTTTGGTCAGACCATATCCTACATTGCAGGAGCCGCCGCAGCATTTATCACGCTGGTGATCTATCTGATAGTTTTGCTGAAACGTAAGGCATGAAATCCTCTGTTATCAGGGTTTTGAGAACGGGCTGACAAGCTTTTTAACGGCTGAATCAATGCAGCATCGAAAAACAGATCCTGAGGTCAGGTAAGCGTTAGCCGCAGAGACAGAAAAGGCATCCTGCTTCGGGTTCATAAGAAAATCTTATCAAGGGGATGGATAAAATGAAAACGAAAAAGAAAAAAACTGCTATTTCTCAGAAGGCAGCACCGGTGCTGATAGCTGCAATGCTGCTGTCGCTTACTGCTTGTTCCGGACAGGAAACTAAGAAAACAGAAACTCCAGAGCCTGTTCAGGAAAGAGAAACTGTCTATCAGGTAGCTCTTCTGCAGTCGCTGACGCAGGGCTATTATGACGGCATTATTCCCGTCAGCGAGCTAAAAAAACACGGCGACATCGGTATAGGTACCTTTGAGGGCGTAAACGGTGAGATGATCGTTCTTGAAGGCACGGTATATCAGGCACTTGGTGACGGCATCGTACAGGTGGCAGCTGATAACGAGACCGTTCCTTTCTCAAATGTAACCTTTTTTGACAAGGATATTGCCGTTGACATGAGCGGCATCGACAATATGTCTGCCTTCAAATCTGAGCTGGACAAGGCCGTCAATGACAACGGCAAGAATATGTTTTATGTAGTCAAGGTTAATGGTACGTTTGATAAAATGCTGGTGCGCAGCGAGCTGAAGCAGGAAAAGCCCTACAAGTCACTTGATAAGGCACTTGAGACAGATCAGCGTGAATTTACCTATGAAAATATCAGCGGCACTGTTGTAGGTCTTTACTGTCCGGATTATATGAGCGGACTGAATGCGGCAGGCTGGCACTTCCATTTCATCTCAGACGACAGGACAAAGGGCGGACATATGCTTGAGCTATCATTCAAAGAAGCAAAAGCAGAGCTTGATATTACCCCGAGCTTTGACATGAAGCTTTCGGATAACGCAGACTTCCAGAGCATGGAGCTTGCAAAGAATGTGGATGAAGCGATCAAAAAGGTCGAGACAGACACAAAAGCTGACTAACTTTCCCTCCGGACTGAAAACGCTCATCAAGAATCCCAGCAGACAGTAATCTTTATCAGGTCATAAAACCAACGGCAGATAGTTATCGCTTTCTTCCGTTGGTTTTTTTGCAGGGTAATATATATCAAAAGTGCCTGCATTATATATCACGTCCGACACGTCCTTTTGCTGTTCATCGTGAGCCGGTATCATGTCTTATTGAAAGTATTATGCAGCGGGGAAGTAATTGCCCCAAGAAAATCATGCTTCGGGGTCATCTGCAAAGTAACTGCCGGCACTGAGTCCGAAGGCGTATTCGTCAAGATAGCTGTTAGCAGCGCCAAGAGCCTCGAACTGTTCCTTTGTCATTTGCATCTCACAGCGGACTTCATTGATAAGCTGTGCCTGAATGCCGTTTGCAATGAGAATGTCATAGACTGTCTTGATCTTTTCCTTGAGGAATGCATCAAGAGCCGCCTGATATTCCTCGTCAAGAGGATTGTACTTTCCGTGTTGGGTTTTCCATGATTCTTCAAGTTCTTCCTTCATCTGACGAAGGGTTTTGCCGTTATAGACATAATCGTACATATCGTCAGAATCGGGACGGGTAACATAAACGGAATATGCCTTGCCGTCACCCGAAGACAAAGCCGCCATCAGCGAGCTGTCCACTCTCAGACCGTTAAAACGGTAATAGCCCATTCTGTCCATAAGACCCTCTTCTCTGAGCATAAGCTTAACACTGCCGCCGGCTTCAAATTTCACGACAAGTATTCTGTCATCCTCCTTGACAGTATAGACCCTGCTGTTGTCGTCAAGATCTGAATAATAGCCTCTGAAATCACCTGCACGGCCTATATCCTTGTCGAGGGTGTATTCCGTGCTGTTGAATACCTGCATATAGCTCTTTCCGTCGTCCGTTACTAAAAAGCCGAGCATATCCGAGCCTTCATTTTCATCAGCCGGTTGTTCGCTTGCCGGAGCTTCCGATGCACTTGCGGTGGACTGTTCTGTTTTGCTTGTCTGTTCCGTGAGTGTGGTCTCATCCGCCTTTTCTGATGTCTGCACGTTGGATGTATTGGATTCTGCGGTCATGTTTGGCTGTTTGTTGATATTGACAAGAACGGTGGCTGCCAATGCGATAAAAACCAATGCTGCAGCTGCGGCAGTGATCCTGAAAACTGGCAGCTTTTTCTTTTTGGGTGCATTAAGGGCTTCGCCGATCAGTTCCTCGTCGATATTGCCCATTGCTGAAAAAAGCTTGTTGTCCTTCATAACAATTCCTCCTTCGATAAATAGTCCCTGAGCTTATTCCTCGTTCTAAAAAGAGAGCTTTTGACCTTGCTTTCGCTGATAAGGAGAGCTTTGGAAATATCGGAAATGGTTTCTGACAGAAAATATCTCCTGATAAAGATAATGCGGTTCTCTTTGGAAACGGTTTTCAGAAATTCACTGATGATCTCGCCGAGTTCCTGCTCTGCGCTATCTTCCAAAGAGTGCTTATCCGGCAGACATTCCGCAAGCTCCTGTGACAGCTCTACGATCACTGCACTTCGCTTTTCGGCTTTTTGTTTTTCTGCCATCTTCAAAGCGGTGTTTCTGCATATCTTGGCAAGGTAAGCGAAAAAATGCTGTGGCTTTTGTGGGGGTATAGAATCCCACGCTTTCATATAGGTATCATTTTCGCACTCCTCAGCGTCCTCACGGCTTTGAAGAATACGATATGCCAAGGCGTTTAGCCGCTGGCCATAACATTCTTTCGTTTGAGTGATAGCATCCTCATTTCGCCCCCAATAAAGCTCAATGATTTTGTTGTCGTCCATTTTGCTTCCTCCAAAGGTTTTATAAAATCCGGATTTATTAGCCTTCACTATTATAGACCGGAAACAGATCGTCTGCGTTGCGTTTTTATAAAAAATTCCAAATTCGTGAAACTCCCAAAGAATAAAGCTCGTTTTCGGTGGGGTGCAGTGAAGCAAGTCACTCTGACAATAAGCTTTGGTGTCAGCGAAAAGTAAGAAATAAGAACCCTGCCCCATGAATGTCAGGTCAGAATAAGCTTTCAGCGGGAAGTCGGCGCCGGTGCTGATCTGAATGTTAAGTGCGCTCAGCATAACTGCAAAATATATGCCTGTAAATTAGTTTTTTGTTTGAAATCGGTTTTCAGATAATGTATAATGGACCATAGATATTACATGAAGCAGAAAACTTCATTAACTCAGAAGAAATTGAGATCGGTCTTTTACCGTTACCTGTCAGCTAAACTTATTTTTTCGGTGATGAGGTTTGCCTTTTAAGCGGCATTAACTAAATGATGATGCTGAATCCCAGGCGAACACCATTCTGAGTCGCACTGTTAAGGAGATAACAAACAATGAAAAAAACTATTATTTTGATCTTATGCTTTGTAATCGCACTATCGTTTTCGGCTTGTTCCGCTCCCTCAAATCAGCCGGAAGCGTCGCAGCAGTCGGAATCCCGGACGCTGAAGAAATATTCTCTCTCTGCCAAACGGAAGGTCATCATCGATACCGATACCGGCGGAGATGATGCCTCTGCGCTGATACTTGCGGCTAAGAGCGGGAATCTTGATATTCTTGGGGTCACGACCTTGGTGGGAAACGTTAACCTTGATCAGGCAGCCAAAAACGCTCTTGCAGCTTTGGAGATTGCCGGCAGTAATGTGCCTGTATATAAAGGCTCCGCAGAAAATATAAAAGGGGAAAAGATCCATGCATTCAGCGTTTACGGCACTGACGGTATGGGAGACATGGATCTGATACATCCTGAGGGAAAGGTTGAGGATAAGGATGGAATTGATTTTATTTTAGAGACTGTCAGGCAATACCCGGATGAGATAGAGATTATTACCCTTGGACCTGCCACAAATATCGCAAAGGCCATCCAGCGTGACCCTGATACAATGAAAAAAGTTAAGATGATCTGGTCGATGGGTACGGCGGGTCTCGGCGCAGGCAACGCTTCACCTGTTGCGGAATTCAATGTATACCATGACCCTCATGCCTATAAGATCATGCTGGATTCCGGTATACCCATCACCATCATCGGACTTGATATGTGCGGCGGAGACGCCATGTGGACTGACGCACAGTTTGATAAGCTCCGTGACACCAATCCTATCGGAAAATTTGTAACACATTCGTTTTTCAAGCTCAGAGAGTTCTTCAAAAAGAATCGATCCGGCGACCGTGTGGATAATTGTGATGCAATGGCGATGATGTGTGTGATCTTTAACGGATTTATCTCAGACACGATAAGCTGTCACGGAAGCTGCATTACCGAAAAGGGCGAAACCTACGGTCAGGTGATCTTCTATCAGCAGGGCTTTACCTATGACGTTGTTGACAATGATTTTGACTATAACGTAACTCTGGTGAACGGTGTGGGAAAAAAGGATTATTTCGACCTTTACAGGCAGACAATAATGTCCTGAACAAAAAACTGCCGCTCTCCAAAATATAAAAACGGCGTGATTCCGGCAAGAATCACGCCTGTTTTTTTTGCTGAAAAGCTTTTTAGGTCACTCCGCAGCGGAAATGCAGATATCCCCCTGAGCTATGACATTATTCGGGGTAGATCTTGCCTTCATAGAGGTGGACAATGCGGTTGCTGTAGGATGCACATTCCTGAGAGTGGGTTACCTGCAGAATAGTTACTCCCTTTTCCTCGTTGAGGTATTTGAAAACCTGCATGATTTCGGCGCCGGAAGCGGCATCAAGATTTCCTGTTGCTTCGTCTGCAAGGATTATTTCGGGCTGACCCAAAACTGCCCTTGCGATTGCTACTCTTTGCTGCTGACCGCCCGAAAGCTGGGATGGATAGGACTTTTTCTTGTTCTGCAAGCCGGTTATCTCAATTATCTCCTCATAAGCCTGGCGGAAATCAGAGATCTTGCGGCCGCTCATTTCTATGGGTAAAAGAATATTGTCCTCTACAGTCAGGTTTGCAGCAAGGTTATAAAACTGGAAAACAAAGCCCATCTTACGGCAGCGAATATCCGAAAGCTGCTTGTCGTTAAGACCTGCGATATTCTGACCGCCGATGGTTATTTCTCCCGTATAGTCCCGGTCAAGACCGCCGATAAGATAAAGAAGGGTGGACTTGCCGCTTCCGGATTCTCCCATCAGTGAGACAAAGCTTCCTCTTTCGATATCTAAATCCGCATCCTTAAAAACCACCTGAGCAGTTTCTCCCTTGCCAAAGGTTTTGTTTATGTGCCTGGCACTTATAACAATATCATTCATGTTATGTCCCCCTATTGAAATAATTATAGATCATATCTTGCGTTTTGACCGTTAGTCTGCGGCGGTTTTTATCTCCTCCGCCATGTTCATGTGGGCAAGCGTCCTTATAGGCTTGATAACAGAGACCAACAGTATAATAAATACACAAACTCCGAACAGCACAGCGTATCCGAAGGGCGGTACCAACGGGACGCTCATGTTCAGCATCGACAGCGCCTTGCTGATGATCTGCAGGAAGTATAAGCCGAAGAGTATGGACGCTGTAATGGATATTCCGCACGTAAAGACGGTTTCAAGCAGGATGAGCTTCTTAAGCTTTGCCTTGCTCATCGAGGTTGAATAGAAAACTGCATATTTTCTTCTTGACTGTTCAAAGCCCATGAGGATATTGCTGGTTGTGCCAAGCAGTGACAGGGCAAGACCCAAAATAATCACCGCATACACTATGGACAGCAGGCTGCTCATTGATGAGGCATACTCCGCAAGGTAATCCGAGGTGATCCGCAGAGACGAGGGCGTGTCGGGAAGTGTGGACTGTAATGTAGTGTAAACGCTGAATTCCTTGCCGGGTTCTGTTTTTATAAGAACGTAATTAGGCTCATCAAAGTAAACGCTCTTATAGGTGTCAAGGTTCAGCAGTATGGTGTTGCCCAAATTATTGAAATATCCTGCGTCTACAAATGCTGCAACCTTGAGCTTCAGCTCTCTGGGATAGTATTTTCTTGTGTTGAGCTCCAATGTGAAGCTGTCGCCAATTTTAAGACCAAGCTTGTTTGCGAGCACCTTGTCAACGGCGGCTTCATCGGCTGCTAATTTTTCCGGACAATCTGTGATACCGATGAAATACTTAAAGCCGCCGTCCTCATAGCCCATTACGACCAGATCACGCTCGTCGC
Organism: uncultured Ruminococcus sp.; assembly: GCA_902768825.1. Classification (GTDB taxonomy): domain Bacteria; phylum Bacillota; class Clostridia; order Oscillospirales; family Acutalibacteraceae; genus UBA1213. The sequence goes on along the minus strand of CACXMR010000040.1, from coordinate 7,683 downwards.
CGTTCAGCTTTTCCCTTCTTTCATAAAGCAGATACTGGCAGTAGATCTTTTCGATATCCGTTACCCCTTCGGCGTTTTCTTCGAGGTAATCATACTGGGGGCCTTGCTGAGAGGGACTGACGATCATAAGCTCAGACTGGAAAAAGGGGAATGACAAAAGCTTGAGCAGGGACACGGCTATGACCAGAACCGCAATCGTCAGGGACATTGCGGACAGTATAAGCTGTGAGGAAGAAATGCTGCTTTTGGTGGTAGCTATCTCTTTTACTGCAAGGCAGGCGACAGGCTTGTTATACCGCCGTAAAAGCTTGCCCAAGGCGTTTGAGATGAGCTTTATCAGCCAGGGGAATATGAGCACTGCACCTATGACAGAGCAGAAGGCTGAAATGACCGTAAACAGGAAGCTGTCTGAGCACAGGAATACGATTATTCCGGCAGTAAGCAGCACGACTCCGAAGCCCGTAAGGATATTTGACGGAATATAGGCTGTTTCCTTTGTGCCGAAGATGATATCACGGACAGGAGTTTTTGCAGCCTTCAGGATTGCGGCGAGTGAGAAAATGCACTGAATAAGTATCACCGCAAGAATCACAAGGCATATCGTGCCGAAATTAATGCCGTCCGAAATTAATGAGCTCGGAACATCAGGGGGTGCAAACATACCCATGTCGGTTTTGCCTCTGAACGGGATAAACAGCAGGACACCTACTATGCCTCCGCAAAGCCCGTAAAAAGCACTTTCTCCAAGCAGCAGCATACCTGTTCCACGGATGCTTCCGCCTATGCTTCGCAGCATGCCAATTACGGACATTCTCTCGTTGACGATATGCTTTGAGAGCGAAACAACAATAAAGGCAACCATGAGGAATACTACCGCAAATATCAGATAGTAAACATTCAGCATACTCATCATTGTATCGTCGTTGTCGCCGGATGCCGTGCCGATAACAAAGTAGCCGGGATGCTGGGATCTTAATGAATAGATCGTGCTGTCTACCTGATCATCGGGAACATCGATATACATCATTGTTATATTTCCCTCTGCATAACCGCCTATCTCACAGCAAAGCTCAGGAGTCGTGATTATCGACAGTGGGGAGGATTTCAGAATCTTGTCAGGATTTGCCAGATCAAGGATCTTCATGTTGTATTCCTTGCCCTTGTATCCGAAGAATTTGAATGTGTCGCCGACCTTCAGACCGAGCTGGGCAGCAAGAGTACGGGTCATTGTAATGCCGTCTTCGGTGGAATAGGGAAGGTCGAAGATTTTCATATCGTAGGCCTTTTGTGTGTCCATTCCGATTACGTTGACCTTTGTAAGCGTTACATAGTTGATGTATTTAGTGTTCTGAGAGGTGAGTGCGACCTGTGCCGCGGCTTGCCCCACCATTTTGCTTCCGGCGGGAAGATCCTCCTGCTTGACTTCAATATTGTCGTTTGAAGCCATCATAATGTTGGCTTCTCCGTAATTTGAACGAAAGAAGGCATGAATTCCGTTCTTTGCCGAGTTTATACCCGAAATGCAGAACAGTGCCGCAAAGGCTGCCGCTGCAAGCGACAAAATAATAATTATAGTTCGCAGAGGCTTGCTAAAAACATTTCTGATTATCAACTTAAATCTTATCATAGCTTATCACCTCACCATACCCTTATTCTGTCTTCGGGAGCAACATACATCTTGCTGCCCTCCTTTACATCATAGGCCTCATAGAAACGGTCGGTGGATGACAGAACAGCATTCACACGGGCTTCCGGGGGACTGTGAACGTCACTTTCAAGATGTATCATCAGCTCAGTCACAGGCATAAGCTCTGCCCACTGTGACGCAATGCTTTCATAGAGGAGCACAAGGTCCTCTTTTTTGTCGGAAATGTTTGAAATGCACTGCACGGCGCCCAGGTCTGCAATATTTTCCCCAAGAGTAACTTTTCCGTTTATGGAATACATATCAAGAAGGTGATAGTTGTGATAATAGTCAATCACCCTTGACTGTATTTCAATGTATGCATTCTTATCGCTCTCGCTCATCCAATCCGTGTTGTAGTTGCCGTTTTCATCATGCAGATAACCCTGTGAATCAAAGGCATGGTTTATTTCGTGGGCAACAACATAGCCTAAATACCCCAGGTTCGTATATTCGCTTGCGTCGGGGTCAAACACATTTTTGCTCAGCATTACCGCAGGAATGCAGACGCTGTTATAGGATGGATTATAGACGGCGTTTACTTCTATAGGCGTCATGTTCCAGTGAGTCCTGTCAGCATCTTTTTTCAGAGTGGAGATCGCCTTTTTCGATTTGCCACTATTGAAGGAAATATAGTTTGTCAGAAGTGTGCCGCCGTTCTTCTGGGGGATAAGTGTCAGCGGAGACTGATAATTCTTGTCGTAGCCGAGAAGCACTATCATGTTGTCAAGCTTTTTGAGGTGCTTGGTTTTTCCTTCCTCGCTCAGGCGGCTGCTGTTCTGTATAAGCTCACGCATTGAGGCTTTGATGTCGTCCAGCATTTTAGTGGCGGCTGCCATGACCTTTTCTGTGCAGATCTCTCTTCCATACAGCACTCCGACCTCGTCTGTAAAATATCCGCCTACAAAGGATTTTGCGTTTTCATCCCTTTCCTCTGGCGTCAGCTCTTTATTTGATCCGTTATTCATGTAGGAGGGAGGGAGAACATTTCTGTATTCATTGGCAATACAGGTGACAGCATAGTCCTTTAATACCTGCAGATTATCATCAGTGAACAGCTCGTTGATCTTTGAGACATGACCTGTATCATAGACCACTATCTCGTCAGCAGAGAAGCCAAAGGCACTCAGCAGCTTATCGGTGTAGCAGTTAGGAAGAAGCTCGGATAATTCCTTCCTGTTATAGCGGGTGTAGTGCTTGCTCATATCGTTTTCATATTCTGAATCAAGGGTGTTGACCATGACCTCATTGACCATTTTTACCACAGCCCTTGCACGATCCTTAGCCTCGACCTCGCCCACTCCTGTAAATTTCAGAAGCTGCTCAGCTGTTTGTCCGATCTGCTCAGAGCCTGCATCGGTACGGGTAAAGTTTTCTTTCATGCTGCCGCAGGTATTCATGAGCATCATTAAAAGCATATGCTTAGATGTATTTATCGTATCGGGTGCTACAATAAAACGGAAAACCGACGAAACTCCGTATTCCTGATACAACACTCCCAAAGCTTCCACAAGCTCCTCCGTTGTTTTGCACCCATTGATAAGCCCGATTATTGGCAGCAGCGGAGTTATGCCTTCCTTTTCTCTGTTGTCATAATCGTCATACATACTATACAGCTCACGCACCATGACTGTGTAAGTGTCGGAAGAGGATTTGTCCGCAACGCACCGGTCTATGATGTCAAACACTTGTTCTTTGACCGCATCTTCAACCTTGTCTGATGAACGGTAGCTTGGTCTTCCGTTAGGTATCTGACTGGTTGAGAGAAAGTCATAATTTGCATAGCCGTAGTAATTGTCAGCCAGAGCAGGACGTTCCGGCTTTTCCGTGTTGTTGATGATAGGCTCAGGCATAACAGGCTCCTGGCTTGCGCAGGCTGTGCAGGTGGCAACAAGTGCAGACAGGACCAGCATAAGTGACAGTATCCGTTTTCCCATAAGATCACCCTTTCTTGAATTATAGTATTTTTGCGCACAGTGACATCAATATGAGTCACAATTTGATATATATTTCTATTTTATCATATTTTTAGTGAATAATCAACAACTTTCTTGGCTATTCACTACAGCTTTTGTGGATTGTTGGGGAGATGCCTCTGTCATTATCTTGCAGTCAGCTCCGATTTCTGTATGTAATGAGAAATTGGGATAAGCTGTGATTTTTGACAAATGACTATTTGCAATAGCATTATGAATGAGGTATAATATAGTAGAAATTAGGCGGTGATATTATGAAGGGTCTGAAAAATAACCTCTTGTTTGTATTATACACTGCGATACTGGGGGCCATAGTTGGTGTGATCGTCTGGTCATTCCTGAAGATAATGAACTATGGCATAGATTTTCTTTGGATATATCTTCCGTCAAAAGCAGGATTCCCGTTATATACACTTTGCCTTTGCACCGCTGGCGGACTGCTCGTTGGCTTGTGGAAGAAGAAAACAGGGGATTATCCCCAGGAACTGCGGGTCGTGATCGGACGAGTCAGAAAAACAGGACGCTACCCTTACAAAAATGTATTTACGATAATTATTTCGGCTCTGATTCCTCTTCTCATCGGTGCAAGTATAGGACCTGAAGCGGGACTGACAGGGATTATAGCAGGGCTTTGCACATGGGTCGGAGATAAGCTTAAACGGTACAAAAAGGAAACTGATGAGCTGACGGCTATCGGAATGAGTGCGACTCTCGGCACGGTCTTTCGCTCGCCTATGTTTGGCTTTATAGAGCCGATAGAATCAGAAAATGATACGATCCTTCCCAAGACATCAAAGATTGTACTGTATCTTACGGCTATACTGAGCTCTCTCGGTATTTTTCTCCTGCTCAACAGGCTGACAGGCACATCTTCCGGGATCGAGGGAATGAAATCAGAGGGCATTCCTTGGGAGCATTATCTTTATGCCGTCCCTCTTGCGCTTATAGGCATTCTGGCAGGATATCTGTTTTTTGCGTTCAAAAAGCTCACATCCCTGACGGCAAACAGGCTGAAGCAATTTGTGATAGTCCGTGGGCTGTGCTGCGGACTGCTTCTCGGTCTTTCCGGCACATTTCTGCCCTTGACAATGTTTTCGGGCGAGCACCTGATTGTAATTGTCTCAGAGCAGGCTCAGACTATAGGCACCGTTATGCTGCTGATAACAGCGGTTGTAAAGCTGCTGCTGACAAATATCTGCATTGATTGGGGGCTCAAGGGCGGACCTATTTTCCCGGTCATTTTCTGTGGAGTATGCATCGGCTGTGCCCTCAGTATTCTTTGGGGGATCGATCCGGTATTCAGCTGCGCCCTTGTGACGACTGCCCTTATGGGACATACACTCAAAAAGCCTCTTGCCACGGTTCTTTTGCTGATGATAATTTTCCCGATAAGATTTGTTCCGGTTATGCTTTTTGCTGCTGCTGCGGCCTGTCTTATCCCGACGCCTAAGCTGCTGAAGCCGGAAATCGGATGAAGGATTGTTTCCTGCTTCGTAAATGAAGCTCTCTTATTGGTCTGGGACATCCTGAGGCAGGAGTGGGATATCTGACTGACACTATATTGAAAAAAGGTAGGTGCAATATGAGCCCTTTGGTTATCGTTATTATTCTTTCCCTGGTGTGCATACTTGGTTTTTTTAACGAAAAGGTGACAAAGCTTACATACGAGATATCTCTCATGCTGTTTTCGGTAGTAATCGGTGCGCTGCTTCTTGCCGGAACGGCGATTTTTAAGGGCACGGACATTGCGTCTGTGCTGGATCAGTCTCATTTTATAAATATTGAAGGCTTTCTGATGAAGGGCGTATTGTGCTTTATGCTTTTTGCCGGTTCGTGCCACATGAAGCTCTCGGATTTTAAAGCCCAGGCTCGTCAGGTGACGGTGCTTGCCATTGTTTGTACGCTGTTGGGTACGGTTTTTTATGGGGCGCTGTTCTATGGGGCGTCTGTGCTGCTGGGGCTTGAGATGTCTCTCCCCGTTTGCCTGATGTTTGGCAGCATAGTGGCACCCACCGATCCTATCGCCGCAACAAGTATCCTCAGCAAGTTTGGTCTGCCTAAAAAGCTTTCGTTTCTGATAGAGGGTGAATCCCTGTTTAATGACGGTGTAGGCGTGGCACTTTTCGTTTGCTTTTCGGGTATGGCTACGGCGTCTTCCTCCGGCGATTTTGTAGGTGTTATGCTCAGGGAGATCCTTGGCGCCGTTGTGACAGGTGTGGTTATGACTGTGCTTTGCTTCCTGATGTACAAATACACAAAAAGCAAGACTCTCGGAATATTTCTCTGTCTGACAGCGGTTTCTGCGTCCTACGGGATCTGTGAGTGGCTCGGTTTTTCCGGCGCAATAGCATCGGTTATCTGTGGGATAGTGTTTTCCTATCTGCGTTCCCGGTTCTGCGTTAATGACGACGCCGAAAAAACAGAGCGCTTTGACAGCTTCTGGGAAACGCTTGACACACTGCTGAATTCCATGCTGTATGTCATGCTGGGCTTGTCCTTTGTACATATCCTTCAGATGGAGCACGTTGTGATTATCTCGCTTATAGCTATCTTTATCAACCTGGTTTCACGGTCAGGCAGTCTCGGCATTTCTTCCCTGCTTATGGGAAAGGTGCCTGATGGCTATGGAAGGCTTGATTTCGTCAAGCTGCTGACCTGGGGAGGACTGCGCGGCGGTCTGTCGGTGGCTCTCGCTGTGAGTACCTGTGAGCTGCTGCCTGAAAGAATCTACTATGTCATTCTCGGCGGCACTTATGCTATAGTATTTTTCACTACCGTGATACAGGGGCTGACTATGAAGCCTGTATATCAAAGGATAAGCCGACGTGTGGTGCAAAAGAAAGCCGGATAAAAAACGGGGCATCTCACCGGATCAGGTGAAATGCCCTTTTAGTTTGCGAATTTTTTGTTTTAACGATTTGAAAAGGCGTACACACTTTTGTTGACGAAAAGGAGTATGCCTTTTGCTATGCGCTTGCATCCGTGAGGTTGGTTATCCATATCCCTTTCTTTATCATTATTGCACCGATGACGATTTTGAGAATATCTATGCTCTGGATTATTGCATAGACCGCCAGAACCGGGAGAGCGGTAAAATTTGAGATCAGCAGTGCGGAAGGGATGGTGACGAGCCATGAAAACATACTGTCAAAAACAAAGGTTATCAAAGTTTTGCCGCCGGAGCGCAGGGTGAAATAAAGTGCGTTCAGTGTTCCCTGTACGGGGAAGAAAAGCGCTGTGATAACAATAAAGCCCGAGGCAAGAGTCCTTACCTCTTCGGTTGTGTCATAGAGCATCGGAAAAGCTCCGGAGAGTGCTATCAGACCCACGGTAAGCCCCGCACAAAGCGAGGCAGTGAAAATTGTCAGCGTGAAGGAGCTCTTTTTTGCATCGTCAAACCTGCCTGCACCCAAGAGCTGACCCACCAGTATGCCGACGGAATGTCCCAGTGCGACGAATACCACGTTGAACAGATTGCATAGCACATTTGAAATGTTTATGCCTGCGACCACCGACAATCCCCGGGTTGAATAGCACTGTGTGAGAGCCGCAAGACCTGCTGCCCAGAGAAACTCGTTGCAGAGGATAGGTATTGTTTTTATGAGCATTTTGCGGAAGGTTTCCTTAGGTATCCTCAGGGTGCGCCACAGCCCATTAAGGAACGGGTGCTTTTTACGCCGCAGATAAGTCCAGAGCAGGAGAGAGGCCATTTCAAGGTAGCGGGCGATAACCGTTGCGACAGCGGCACCTCGCACGCCTAACTGCGGGAACCCGAAATTACCATATATCAGCAAGTAGTTGAAGATGATATCCGTGATGACAGACAGGATACCTGCCGCCATGGGCTTTACGCTGTCCCCGGTTTCCCGCAGTGTGGTGGAATAGATCATGGACACAGCCATAGCCGGCAGACCGATAAGCATTATATTGTTCCCCCAATTAAATCTTGAATTATTAAGCGGCATAAGCAGTAAAATCCGCATGGAAAAAGGACGCAACTTTGGAAGGATCCAGCTGCATCTT
>CACXMR010000039.1 GCA_902768825.1 uncultured Ruminococcus sp. | reverse complement strand
GTAGCAGGGACTTGAACCCGAGAGGGTCTGAGCGTAAAAAATGCTCCGGTGGAGCATTTTTAGCGAAGAGCGGCGAACGCGTGAGCGTGAGCCATCAAACCAAAGCCTTTGGTCGAGTTTCTTTTGTGGCTGGAGTACTACAGTCAGGAGTCAGGCGAGGACGCCCGGCTCCTGTTTTTTTGAGCGGGACAGGCACAGCGGATGAAAAAACTTGCTGAATTTTATATAGGAAAATATGTTTTTGTTGACAATAATTGTCATGGATGTTAAACTAATAGTGTAAATTATTCCACAGATATCAAGCAAACTGCCAGTGCTGATTCGCATTGTGAGCTATTACGGTGCTATGCCTGTATGTACGCATGATGGAAATAGCAGATGCGAAGGGGACAGATACGAGTCTGTTTATCTGACATTGCGAACCGGGGAGCAGCAGCTTGCCGCAGTGGGAATTTTTGACTTCCACTTGGAAAAGCGTTCTGGGGACTGTAAGGGGGAACTTTTTGCAAAAGTCATGTTGACATCAGAAACAGAATAGGAGGAATACTATGAAGAAGAGCAGTACACGAACAGCGGTGGCGGCAATGCTGGCACTGAGTGTGTGCGCCGCAACGCTGGCTGGCAATTCCTTTGCATGGTTTACCGATAATGTTGCTTCGTCCGGAAATATCATTAAATCTGGCAGACTTGAGGTGGGGATGAACTACGCCCCGGCCTATGAGGATCCCGATACTACTACGGCATGGAAGGACGCTGAACAGGAGACTGTTTTCAAGGATTCTGTGCTCTGGGAACCGGGTTATACGGAGGCTTACCATATCCAGGTGCTGAATAACGGCAACCTGGCGCTGAAGTATTATCTGGCTGTTTTGCCAAAGGGCGAACCGGACGATGTGGCTGACCTGGCAGAGGCTATCGACGTGTATTACAAGTCTCCAGCCTGTCAGATAACTGATCGTGCGGAGGTGTCACAAAAGCTGGAAAGGATAGGCACTCTTCGGGAAGTGATGAGCGATGGGTCAGTAATGTCCGGCGTTACACAGGGCCACCTTTCGGCAGGGGATAGCGCTGCTCTCTGTACACTTGCTCTCAAAATGCAGGAGACCGCCGGAAACGACTATCAGGACAGGGCGGTAAACTCCAGCTTTGACATAAAGCTCTACGCCACCCAGTGGACGGAAGAATCTGATTCCTTTGACGACCAGTATGACAAAGACGCTACCTTCTTTGAACCCCTCGTACTGACCAAGGACGGTGTTAAGGTTACAGTGCCCGGCAGTGCCGTTAACGAAACGGATGTCTACGCTCTGGTGGTGGGGGAAAAGACCACTACCCCTGATGATGCCGGAGATGTTACGGTTTCCCTTGATATCAGTCTTACCAAGAACGGCAAGGTCATAAGCGCTCCTGACGCTGCCGGCACAGTCTTTGATGTGGAAATAGACGTGGGCAAGCACCTCAGTATTGTTTCCGTTACCCACAAGGGGACAGAGGTGGATAATTATGGCTATGACCCGGAGACCGGCATAGTGAGCCTGAAGGTGAGCAGCTTCAGCAATTTCAGCGTGAAGTATGCCAATGCGAGAAAGATTACCTTCAATGCCAATGGCGCCACCGGGGACACTATGGATGATCAATGGATCACTATAGGAACAGAGACTCCCCTTAACAAGTGCTCTTTCACCTGGGAGGACCACACCTTTGAAGGATGGGCTCTCACTGCCGGAGGACAGAAGAAATATCAGGATGAGGAAAAGATTGCCCTGACAGACAACCTTCAACTGTATGCAGTGTGGTGCGGCGAGAAATATCCTGTAGACATAATGATGACTGCAAGCACACTTGAGGTGTACGATGGCACCAAAAAGCTTGCCGCCAATGACCTGGTGGCATCAGGTACAGTGCTGAAGGCTGTGGTAGTGGAATATACAGGATTTGGCGAAATGTATTCCGAGACGTTCTCAATCAGGACTGACAACAACACTCCGGTACCATATTATTCGGACGAAGAATGCACACAGCTGACCACAAGCCAGGCGGTAGGCACATATTACTTCCGTATGCCCGCAGAGCCAATAACTGTAGGCACCAACGGCTCCTGTTTGGCGGCTGGCACCATGATAACCCTTGCGGACGGCAGCAGCAAGGCTGTTGAAGACGTGACCGTTGGGGACAGGCTGCTTGTATGGGATCTGGAGACAGGGAGCTGCTCGGAGGCGGCGGTGATATTCAACAAGAGTATGCCAAAAATCCAGCAGAAACTGATACACGTTTGCTTCTCTGACGGCACGGATGTGACTGTAGCGTGGGATCACGGGTTCTTTGACGTTGATCTGGGCAGATATATATACATCAACAACGGCAGCCTGGATAAATATACGGGTCATAGGTTCTTCAAGCTGGTTGACAAGGAAAGCAATGCCTGGGAGACTGTCACTTTAGAGAGAACATGGACAGAACTGAAGGAGACAGATGTATATTCTCCTGTAGTGGGCAGGCAATTCTGTTACTTCACAGAGGGCATACTTTCGGTGCCAGGCATATCGGGAGGAATAGCTAACATTTTTGAAGTAGACACCGCCTCTATGACGTATGATAAGGCTAAGATGGAGGCGGACATCAGCAAATACGGTATTGCAGCATACGAAGAATTTGAGAGCTTTGTACCGTATGAGATATTCGAGGCGTTCAACGGCAAGTGGATGAAGATATCGCTGGGCAAGGGACTGACTACTATGGATGAATTGAAATATCTTGTGAGTTCCTACGGGATGCTTTGCGAGATCTGACAGCTACGGATTATCTCTCAAAAACATATAAAACAAGCGGCTTTCGGGAATTGGAGGCCGCTTGTTTTCTTAAAGGCTCGACGGGCGCAGAGCCTGGACTCCCAATTTTGCCATGAAAGTCACTCTGAAAATATAATACAATGTCCGCATAATGATAGTATAAATCACGAGGGTGCAGTAAAAAGTTGGATTATCTGTCCATGCGAACATGGGTGCGTCAGCTTGCACCGCAAAAGTCACCATGACCGGAGAAACTGTGATAGTTCAACAGTTTCAGAGAGAAAAATTAGTCTCTTTTTTTCTATTATTGAGATATGAAAAACACTGAAATAATGCTATAATCTCCATGTATGAAGCAATGACCCAAGTGAAAAGGGGAATTATTATGAAGTATAAGTTTATTTCAGACAACCATACCCACAGCCAGCACTCCTTTGACGGTAAGGACAGCGTTGCTATGCTCGCTGAAAGAGCTTTGCATCTTGGACTGTATTCCCTGACTGTAACCGATCACTGTGATTGTCAGGAGTATTACAAGGAAAACGTCAGAAAAAGCATTGAAGACTCAGTGCGTGACGTTATGAGGGCAAAGGGTATGTATGCCGACAGACTCAGGGTCTATACCGGCATAGAGCTGGGTCAGCCGACTCAGGATATGAAAGCGGCAAAGGAAGCCCTTTCTCTGGGAGATTATGATTTTGTGCTCGGCTCTCTGCATAACCTGAGAGGCGAACAGGATTTCTATTTCCTTGAGTATGACCAGGAAAGCAGTCTCAGACTGATCGAACGCTATTTTGATGAGCTTCTGGAGCTGGCAAGGTGCGATTGCTTTGATTCACTGGCACACCTTACCTATCCCTTCAGGTACATAAACGCTCATCCTGAGATAAACGCTGATGTAATGCAGTTTGCCCCGCAGCTTGATGCAGTTTTGGAGACCATCATCAAAAACGGAAAGGCTCTTGAGGTCAACACTTCGGGGCTGAGACAGGCCATCGGCAAAACTCTTCCTGATGAGAATGTGGTCAGACGCTTCCGTGAGCTTGGCGGTAAATATGTCACAATCGGCTCAGACGCCCATCGGTGGAGCGATATCGGTGCCGGCATTGAGGACGGGCTGAATATGCTGTTGAAATGTGGGTTTACACACTTTACCGTCTACAGCAAGAGGGAGCCTGTTATGCTTCCAGTGATCTGACATGAGAGGATTATTTGTCGGCAGTGGCAATTCATGCCAAGTCTGAATAGAAAACCTTGGTAATTATACACAAAAAAGCGGCTTTATTTTCTTTTCTTTTAAAGCTTTATTCTTTTTTCTTGCTGTGATATAATATGCTTGGGTTGCAGGGTGAAGGACCATGTGACACGATAGGAGGAAATAATGAGGGATTTTGAGGCAGCGATCTTTGATCTTGACGGCACAGTGATAGATTCCATGTACGTCTGGCAGAAGGTGGACGTTGATTTTCTGACAAAGAGAGGGATACCCGTCACAAAGGAGTATACCGAAACAGTCAGAGGAATGTTCTTTGAGACGGCAGCGGAATATACCCGCAGTACCTATGGCCTCAATGAGAGTGTAGAAGAGATAGTAAAGACCTGGCTTGAGATGGCGAGGTATGAATATGCCAATAATGTCAGACTCAAGCCTTTTACTAAGGAATATCTGGATTATCTGAAGGAGCGCAGTGTCAAGCTGGGGATGGCAACGTCATCTAATCCCGCTCTGCTGGAGCCTGTGCTTAAAAACAACGGCCTGGAGGGGTATTTTGACGAGATATGCTACACCTCACAGGTGGGCAGGAACAAGAGCTTTCCTGATATATACATCTACACTGCGAAAAAACTTGGAGTATCGGAAAAAAGCTGTGTCGTTTTTGAGGATATACCTGAGGGTATCAGCGGGGCAAAAAAAGCGGATATGTATACAGTTGCCGTGTATGATGAAGCCTCAAGGGACAGTGAGCAGTATCTGAGGAGTGTTGCCGACAGGTACATTTTCGATTTCTCTGATATGCTGGGGGAGTAGTTGTGCAGCGGAACAGGATATTGTATTTTATTATTGCGGTATTTCTTATAGTTGTAGGGTACATCGTGAGGGTCACAGATGTGTCCATCAACGCAGGGCCGGAGGAAAGAAAGATTGCGATGGAAGGCAGCTTTGTATTTATCACCATGGGAATGTACTTTCTTGTAGCGGTGATATTCAAAAAGGCGGCCGCATGGGTAGTCGCAGGGATATCTTTTTTATTCGTAGCGTTTTTTCAGATTTTCCGCAAGATGGAATTTGGCTGGTACATAGACATTTACGAAAGCGACATAGGGCGGGTAGTAATTGGAGGACCCTTTGCACTGCGGTTATTCCTATATATGCTTGTAGGTATGATATTAGGGATAGCGCTTGAGCTGATTTTGAGGCAATACAACAAAGTAGGATTATGAGTATGGAGCACGTTGATCTTTACAGGTCAGCGTGCATTATTTTGCAACGAAAACAGCCTGATTCCTTCCAGAATCAGGCTTGTATCATGTTATGTTGGTGGACTTCGGGTCTCGCCTGTCGCTCGGTCGGTGCTTCTGCCTTCGGCAGAGGTGTCCACCGTAGACCCGCACCCTTTGGAAACCACAAGCTTTTGACTTGTCGCCTTTCGGAACAATTATCAGCAGCGAGCGGTCAACTCTGAGCTTGTTTTTCTGCCACTGCGGAATTGGGCCCGGCAGCTTGCCGGCGCCGGAAAAAAGGCACACCGCTTGTCTCGGACGCCTTTCGGTCTGCATCCTTGCTCCCGATGCAATAGTATCTGTCGTGCTTGTATCGCTTTGCTATCGTCCGGATGCACTCTGCCTTTGTCATGCCGCTGCTGCTTGTGGAGGCGTATCCCTCAAAACAGTCCGTCAGTGCGTGTCTGTCAAGCAGTGCGGCCATCTCCTCACGGCTTTTATCGCTTACCAATAATAATTTGTGATTTTCCCGCAGCTCATTGAGTTCGTCCTTGGTGTCAGGTGTCAGCAGCTCTCCGCTTTCGTCCCACAACGTGCCCTCCGCACAGATGATCACTCCGCAGCTGTCCGATCTTTCCCTGGCTTTTGCTCGCAATTGTGCAAAAAATTCTCTGAGAATACCGGAGCACTCCTCCTCCAGCACGCCGCTGAGCGTCTGAGGCTTGTGATTGTAGGGCAGGGCAAACAGATCCGTCACACTGCCGCAGGAGCCTGCCTTGCTGTCCTGAGTGCCGTAGACCACACGCTTTATCCGTGAATTGATCGCCGCTCCCGCACACATGGGGCATGGCTCAAGGGTTACAAAAAGCTCGCAGTTGATGAGCCGCCAGCCGCCCAGATTCCTGCAGGCTTCATCGATGGCAGACAGCTCCGCATGACACAGTGCGTTCTTTCCGGACTCACGGCGGTTAAAGCCCCGACCGATTATCCTGTCGCCAAGGACTACCACCGCCCCTACAGGCACCTCGCCTTCGTCAAGACCTTGCCTTGCAAGGCTGAGCGCCTCCTGCATGAAAATCTCGTCTCTTGTCACCTCGTCTCACCTCACAAAAGCTTGAAAACTATCGCCAGCAGCACGAACATAATAAAAACCGGAGATCCGATCACAGCCTTAAGCTTGTCAAGCTTTGTAAGGGGGTTGGGCGCCTTTGAAAACCTGAATATCCTTACCTTCCTGTGCCGTAGTATCAGAAAAACAACTATCATAATGATGTATGCCGCATTGTTTGAGATTCCGTAGTAAATTGAAAATGCATCAGGCCCTATGGACATCCTGATGAAGGTGCTGATTGTGGAAAAGGCGTTGTTCATAAAGTGGACTATCACTGTCAGTATGAATATTCCGGAGGTCTTTCTAATACATCCGAAGAGTAATCCGCAGAAAAACGCAAATATCACAGAGCTGAAATCTGAGTGCATCAGCCCGAAAATGACAGACGACACCAGGACCGCCGAAAGATGACCATAGCCCGACAGCGAGGAGTAAATATATCCCCGATAGCCTATCTCTTCGCAAATGGCAGGCATTACGGCGGTAGCCAGCAGTACAAGTAAAAAGTTTCCGGCATCGTTATCGATGGCAATATATACGGTGGACTTGTTGAGGCTTGGAAGAAAATCATCTATGAAGGAGGAAAGCATATTGATGGTGAGACAGCCGCAAAAGCCGAATATCACAAGCAGAAAGGAATCAAGGGGTCCGGTTTTTTTGAACGGTGAGGTCAGATAATACCTTGTGCCGTTGCCCATCCAGGAAAGAAGCAGGGCGGGGAGGAGGGTAGCAAGCACTGAGTTTGCCATGGAAACGATGTAGTAACCAGGATATTCGCTCTGTGCGCCGGCTGAGCAGAGCGCAATGACCACGTGAATAAACAGTATCGTGATACCGTAAAGGGAGCAGAGGTTGACTGCCAGACGCATTCTTTGCTTTTGATGTGTCCTGTTGATATTGCCTTTTGATCCTTCCAACTTATTCCCTCCCTGTTGACATATTGTTTTTTCTGCTCAGGCTCTGAGTATCCTGCTTGCAGAGAGCTGGGAAGCAAGCTTTCCCGTGTGGAAATTGAGCGAGCCCTGCATCCATACCGCATAGGGCGGACGAAGGGGAGCGTCAGCCGAAAGCTCAATAGATGAGCCAAGGGTGAATGCACCGGCCGCCATTATTACCTTGCTGTCATATCCCGGCATATCCCAGGGCTCCGGGGTCACAAAGGAATCAATGGGGGACGCCTGCTGTATACCCTGACAGAAGCTTATGAGCCTCTGCTCGTTTTCCAGAAGAATTGCCTGTATGATGTCGCCTCGTGTCTCGTCATATCTCGGAGTTACCCCGAAGCCCATCAGCTCAAAAAGTGCGGATGTGAATATCGCTGTCTTGAGAGCTTCGCCGGTCACATGAGGTGCGCTGAAGGCTCCCATAAAAAGCTCCCTGTTGTTGCCAAGGGTACAGCCTATTTCCTTGCCTGTGCCGGGGGTCGTGAGACGGTAGCTGCACTGCTCAACAAGTTCCTTTTTGCCTGCGATATATCCTCCGGTGGGAGCAATGCCGCCTCCGGGGTTCTTTATCAGTGAGCCGGCCATGAGATCGATCCCCAGGGAACCCGGCGCCTCGGTCTCGACGAACTCTCCGTAGCAGTTGTCAAGCATGACAATGCAGGATGGTGCAAGGGAATGTGCAAGGTCTGCGATTTCCCTCAGCTCTGGGGCTGTGAGGGTCGGGCGCAGAGAATAACCCCTTGACCGCTGGATGTAGACCATTTTGGTGTCCGGCTTGATGAGCCGCTTCATGGCTTCCTTATCGACTCTGCCGTTTTCAAGCAGGTCTATCTGCTCATAGTCAATGCCAAACTCCCTGAGGGACCCGCTTGAGGGCTTGCCTATTCCTATGACGCCCTGAAGGGTATCGTAGGGCAAGCCTGTCACAGAGATCATGGTGTCTCCCGGTCTGAGCACTCCAAAAAGAGCCACTGTCAAAGTGTGAGTGCCGCTGACAAAGTTATGCCTTACAAGTGCGTCCTCAGTGTCAAGAACCTCGGCAAACACCTGGTCAAGGGCGTCACGTCCCCTGTCGCCATAGCCGTAGCCGGTGGATGCCGCAAAAAGGCTTTCACTGACCCTGGCGTTCTGGAAGGCACGAAGCATTTTATGCTGGTTGTATTCTGTGATTTCGTCTGTTCTTTCAAGATAGGGCCTGCAAAGCCTCATGGCCTCGTCGGAGAGCTTAATGACCTCCGGTGAAATATCATAAAACGGTGTTATCATATTTTTCCCTTTTCCTTTTTAGTGTATTCAGTCAGCCCGATTAATTATCAGGGCTTTGCCTGCGGCCTCAAATCCGAGAGAGGAATAAAAATCCTCATTCCTGTCCCGTTCCCGCAGGATGTAAATATCCGTTGTCCCTGCCAAGGCAAGAGCCGAGCACAGTGCTCTCATGCAGGAAGCTCCTATGCCCTGCCTGCGATACCTTGGAGATACGGCTACAGCGCCGATCAGGGCGCAGCGCTCCGACAGGGCGACGGTCATTGCGACTCCTGCCGGTTTGTTTTCTCTGACAAGCGCCCGTATCATGGCGGTGCCGTGCCGCAGCCTGTGGGACATATCCAGCAGGAAGTCCTCCCATGACGGGGCTTTGATGCCATCGCCGTCACAGATGTGCAGCAGCTCCCAAATATCCCTCAGCTCAGGGTCGGAAACCATGTCATCATTATCTACATAAGCCTCCGGAATGGTCCTTAGCTTCATTATGATACATTCCTCACAGGAGCGGGCGTTTAACCTTTGGCACAGTGCGTCATTGTTCCGATCCTTCAGCACATCTCCTGCCAGCAATACCGAAGCGGGGGAGGTCATTTCTATAAACCCTCCCAGCTCGTCAATGTCGCTGTCCGATGTGAGCATGACCGTCATATCAGAGTAATACTTTGCCGCCGCAGAAACCGGCCTTTCCTCTTCGTCAAGCTGCAGATAAAAGTCCGCAAAGCCGTAGCCGGTGCCATAGCTTTGCAGAAGGCAGGCTATCCTGCAGGCGGATATATCGCTGCGGTCAACAAAGCTCTGAAGGGTCGTTTCCAGCCCCTTGTCAACATATCTTATCATAGCGTCTGGATTTTTCCGGCAACGGCCTTTGCAAGAGCATAGACCGCTTCCATATCCTCTGTTGAGGCAAGGCTTGCACCGGCATGGAGATACCTGCAGGGGACCGATAGTGCAAGGGTCCTGACTCCTCCCCGGGAAGAGTGTATGGCTCCTGCGTCGTTGCCCCCGGCGATCCTTGTCTTTGTCTGGACCTTTATTCCCAGCTCTCTTGCCATTTCCCATGCAGTGAGGTAATATTCTCTGTCATAGATGGTGGATCTGTCCATAAAAGTTACCACTGCGCCGCCACCCACATGACATACGCAGTTCTCTTCCTCCGAATAGGGGACATCCGCTGCGGTGGTGGCTTCTATCACAAGGGCGCAGTCCGGCGCTACTGTAAAGGCAGCGCATTTTGCTCCCCGCAGTCCGACCTCCTCCTGCACCACAAAGCTGAACCAGGTGTCATATTCCAGCTCGCTTTTTATCAGCTCAATGAGCACGAGGCAGCCGAAGCGGTCATCAATTGCCTTGGAGATAACTCTGCCGTCTTTGTTTTCGTACATGGTGTCAAAGACAATGCTGTCCCCGCAGGAAACATACATTGCTGCTTCGTCAAGGCTTTCGGCGCCTATATCTATCAGAAGATCCTTTATGGGCGGATTTTTCTTTTTCTCGTCGGCTTTGAGCAGGTGGAGAGGCTTTGCACAGACCACTCCCGGAACCTTGTCCTTGCCCACAAAAACATTCTTTGAAAAGGCGGCGCTGTCGTTTATCCCGCCCACGCAGTCAAATTTCAACAGCCCGTCACCTGTGATGTGGGTCACAATGAAGCCTACCTCGTCCATGTGTGCTGAGATCAGCAGCTTTTTTCCCGGTCTTTTCCTGCCCTTTTTCAGCACAAGGATATTTCCCAGGTTGTCAACACTCAGCTCGTCAGCAAAGGGTCTGATCTCATTGATTATCAGGCTCCTGACCTGGCCCTCGTCTCCTGAAATGCCGCAGCAGGTGCACAGTCTTTTCAGCAGGTCATAGTCAAGCATTGCAGGCGCCCCCTTCCATAATGTAGAGCTTCAGCAGCTCAGAGAGCCTTTCCATGTCGTCAAGGCTTACTATTTCGGTGGTGGTGTGCATATTCTTGCAGGGTACGGAGATAACACCGGTCCTGACCCCGCCCCGTGAGGCGGAAATCCTGTCGGCGTTGGTTCCTGTGGAGCCGCCGCATACCTCAAAGTCGTATTTCATGGAGAGTCTTGCGGCAAGGTCAATAAGCTTGTCCGTTACCTGCTTTGACAGAACGGGGGAAATGCTGATTATGCCGCCGCAGCCGAGCTTGCCGCTTTTCTCCGGAGGAACGCCCTCCTGAGACGCAAAGCCCACATCAATGACTACCGCTTCATCCGGTTCAAGAGAAAATGCGGAGGTGCCGGCTCCCAGCTCTCCGGTCTCCTCCTGAGACGAAAAGACAAAGGATACCCTGCAGGGGAGAGTCTCATTTTCAAGGAGACGGGCGCACCTAATGAGTACGGCGCAGCCGCTGCGGTTGTCAAGGGCTGATGAGGCTATTTTATTTCCTATAAGCTCCCTGAAGCTGCTGCACAAAACGGCCTTGTCCCCAAGGGATACCTGCTTTTTTACCTGTTCGGCAGGCAGCCCCGTATCTATCCATATCCTGTCCCTTGACAGCTCGTCTCCGTCAGAGAGGTGGGGAGGCATGGTGCAGATGACTCCGGTGGTCTCCTCGCTGCCAAGGATTTTTACCGTGCTGCCCGGCAGTGAGCGCAGGTCGATGCCGCCTACAGGCTCAGCCTTGACAAATCCCTTGTCGTTGATGTAGGTGACAGTAAGCCCTATCCTGTCGATGTGGGCGTCTATGAGAATGTGCTTGTCTGTGTTGTGAGTGCCCATAGAGGCGATGATGTTTCCGCTGTTGTCGGTGGTGATCTGGGCAATATCCCCTATCAGGTCACGGATGACAGGCAGCAGCTCTGTCTCGCTTCCGGAAACACCCCTGTCGGCACAAAGCTTTTTCAGAATGGTTTTCATTATATGCTCCCTTTATCTGTTAAACTTGTTTGATGTGAGTATTACATCGGCATGGAATGCCTTATCATCGTAGTATTCCGATTTTTCCTCTATGGCAACGTTTTCGCTGAGGGTGAATTTTTCGGATCTGCCCAACTTGTACCTGTATGCCACAAACCCGTTGTAGGTGCTGAAATCTATCCCCGCAAGGAATGTGATGCTGCCGTCCTCTGCCGGAGCAAAGTCGCAGCTTGCGCTTTTAAGGTAATAGTTTGAGTTTTCGTCTATGAATGCGGCGATGGCGGCGTTTTTGTCCACACTGTTCCAGCGGATGCCGATGTAATCCTTCAGCTCATCAGTAGACTGGTCATCTCCTGTGGGATAGGGATTTATTACCTTTATAACGGCGGTAACGTCGCTGTTATAGTCAACGGAAAGGGAAAAGCCGTCAATGTAGATGTTGTTTTTTTCCTGGCCCGCAAGAAATTTGCTAAGGCTCAGCACATCATCAAACAGCCCTGTTACGGTGATCTCTGCTGTGGTGGAGTAAAGCTTGTCGCTGCCCGTCACCGGCACATACTCATAGGTTTCGACTGTAATGCCCTCAAGCTTGCTTTTTTCTATAAGCTCCTTCAGCTCCTCTGCGCTCCAGAACTTCATATCCACTGAGGATATTTCCGGCTTTGAGGGGGAGACTGGGACGGTGGATTCCTTGCTGACTTCTGAGGGGTCACTGCTCTCGGCGGATGTTGCGGAAGAGGTCTGGGACGTCTGGGATACTGAGGAACTGCTGCTTGCCTGTGAAGCGGAGTCTTCAGAGCTCTTTCCCTTTGAGCCGCAGCCACTCAGGGCAGTCAGCAAAACGGCAGTCACGGCAGCAAGACATAGGATTCTTTTTTTCATCGATAAACTCCTTCCGGTTAATTCAGCTCATTTACAAGCTTTTTGAAGTGCAGACCCTTCTCTGCAAAATTTTTGTACATGTCAAAGCTTGCGCTGGCAGGGGACATGGATACTATGTCTCCGCTGACGGCATTGGCTCTTGCAGCATTTACGGCTTCCTCCATGCTGTTCACACGGATTATGACAGGGCAGCCCTCGCTGTAGCCGGCAGCAGCCCTTGTGGCAGCTTCTATCTTGTCGGCGGTTGCGCCAAAGAGTATCAGGACCTTGACCTTTTCGGGGACTACCGCTCCCATCTCATCATAGGAGAGGTGTTTGTCATAGCCGCCGGCAATGAGTATGATCTTTCTGTCGTAAAGGGACAGGGTGCCCTTGACCGTCCTTGTGGGGCTTGTGCCTATGGCGTCATTGTAATATTTTACACCGTCCAGCTCTCTTACAAGCTCCGCACGGTGCTCTACTCCGCCGAAGCTCATGGCTACATTCCTGATGGTTTCCGGAGTGACCATTCCCCAGACGGCACAGATGGCGGCAAGGTAGTTCTCAATATTGTGCAGCCCCGGTATCTTTATGTCGGAAGCATTCATAATGACGGTTTTCTCACCGTGGAAGTCCATGATAATCTCGCCGTTTTCTGACATATACGTGCCGTTTGATACGCTTTGCCTCCTGGAAAACATGAATGTGTCTCCTCTTGTGTATTCCTCAAAGGAGCGTGAGATGTCGTTGTCCAGATTGAGCACAGCCTTTCCGAAGGCGCTCTGGTGGAGAACGATATTCTTTTTGGAGTCGATATACTCCTGCATATCCTTGTGGATGTCCAGATGGTTTGGCGCAAGATTGGTCACAACAGCGATATCCGGACTCCTCCTCATGGAAATGAGCTGGAAGCTGGAAAGCTCTACCACGGCTATGTCATCAGGTGAAATGCTCTCAATGTCGGGCAGCAGCGGTCTGCCTATGTTTCCTCCGAGATGTACCTTATAGCCCTGAGCCTTGAGCATTTCGGAAATGATGGTAGTGGTGGTGGTCTTGCCGTCACTGCCTGTTACGGCTATGGTACGGCAGGGGCAAAGCTCAAAGAATACTTCCATCTCACTGGTGACGGCTGTGCCTGCCCGCCTTGCCTGAGTGAGCTCGTCCATATAGAATTTCATTCCGGGAGTGCGGAAGATGATATCCGCATTCAGATCGGTAAGATAGCCGTCTCCCAAGTGAAGCTCGGCTCCGTATTCCTCGGCAAGCTCTGCGTTTTCGCCCAGAGCCTCACGCTCACGCCTGTCGCAGGCCATTACAAAGGCGCCGTAGCCTGCAAAGAGCTTTATCAGCGGAAGGTTGCTGCCGCCGATGCCGCACAGTGCGATCCGTTTTCCTTTTAATCCCTCAAGAAATCTTCTGATATTATTTTCCATATTGAATCATCCCCAATTATTTTTTTGCGTACCTATTATTATATTCTATTTTTCCGCTAATTTCAATACTCCGCAGCTTGTATCAAAAAGATCGGAAAATTAACACTTTTTTGGGAGAAAAACAAGTTGACAATTCGGAGCAAAAAAGCTATATTTATCATAGGTCATCTGACATACTAAATATGACAGGTGCTTTACATATATAGGACATTCAGACATTTTGCTTTAATGAAAGGATGATACTATGAATAACGGCGGCTTCAACGGTTATAATCCGAATGGCAACCGCAATGATCAGGGCTTCATGGGAGGCTATGATCCCAACGCTAACGGCGCACAGCCCTATCAGGCTAACGGCTATCAGAACAACGGCTATCAAAACAATTCCACAAGTCAGGGCTATATGCCCTATGACGGCGGCACATACAGCAATCCTAATCCCGGAGTAAATAATAACTACAACGCTCAGGTGCCCAATGCTTATCCCCAGAATGCAGCCTATCCTCAGAACGCTGCAGGTACGGCAGTCGGCACAGGTACGATCTCCCTTGCTGATTACAGCAAGAGAATATTTATCTGGATGGGCATAGGCCTTGGTGTTACATTCTTTGTTGCACTGGGAATGTTGCTTTATCTCACAGCAGGAGATGAGTTTGATCTTTATCTCAAGTTTGTTAATCTCCTTCCTGTTTTCTATGGCGGTCTTGTGGTAGAA
Organism: uncultured Ruminococcus sp.; assembly: GCA_902768825.1. GTDB lineage: Bacteria > Bacillota > Clostridia > Oscillospirales > Acutalibacteraceae > UBA1213. Next base: position 5,171 of record CACXMR010000039.1, on the reverse strand, counting down.
ATCGTTCTTGCAATCGTCCTTGGCATATTCGTCAAGAAGATGCCCTACAAGGTGAGCCTGGCGATGTTCTTTGTTTATTCGGTGGTCAGCGGCGTGACCTTTACACCAATACTTGTTGTTTATGACGCTGGCTCTGCTATCTTCGCATTTGCTGCTACAGCTATCCTTTTTGTGGCCTTTGCTATTTATGGCATCGTTACCAAGCGTGACCTTACAAAGCTTGGCCCGATCCTTGCAATCGGTCTTATCGTGCTTATCCTGTTTGCACTTATCGGCATGGTGGTCCGCATGAGCTGGCTCTCCATCGGCATCAGCCTTCTCGGCATTGCAATCTTCATCGGTCTTACCGCTTATGACGCACAGAAGATCAAGGCAAGCTACAATGCTTATCAGGGTAACGATGAGATGCTGAAAAAGACATCCGTAAATCTTGCTCTTCAGCTCTATCTTGACTTCATCAACCTCTTCATCTACATTCTCAGACTTATGGGCAAGGCAAGAAGATAACATCAAAAGCGAATATACTCACAGCGGCAGACCTTCGGGTCTGTCGTTTTTCTTTGTTTTTTTGAATGATCTATTGACATGACTGTTTATACTGTATATAATGTATATATACAGTATAAACTGATAATACGGAACAGGAGGTGTAAGCTTGCTTATTTTCATCGACAGCAGGAGTGGGGTGCCAATATACGACCAGATATGTCAGCGGATAAAGGAGCTGATAAACAGCGGAGAGCTTCAGACCGATGAGATGCTGCCTTCCATAAGGAGCCTTGCAAGGGAGCTTCGCATAAGCGTTATCACGACTAAGCGGGCTTATGATGAGCTGGAGAGAGAGGGATATGTCTATACCGTGCCGGCAAAGGGGTGCTTTGTGGCAGGAAGAAATATCGAGCTTGTCAGGGAGGAAAAGCTAAAGAAAATCGAGGACAGGATAGGTGAGATAGTCAGCCTTGCAAGGAGCTGCGCACTCACCAAGGAGGAGCTGATAGACATGGTGGTCAGTGAAATGGAGGAAAAATTATGAACGCAATCGAGATAAAGGGCTTGTGCAAGAGCTTTAAGGATTTTAGTATAGACAACCTTGACCTGACAGTGCCAAGGGGCTGTGTCGTTGGCCTTGTGGGAGAGAATGGTGCAGGAAAGAGCACCACTATCAAGCTGATACTCAATCTTCTGAGGAAGGATAGTGGAACTGTCAGCGTTCTTGGCAGGGACAGTGCCGACGGACTCGAGCAGGTCAAGGAGGATATCGGTGTGGTGTTTGACGAATGCTGCTTTCCGTCTGATCTGAACGCCATGGCTATGGGCAGGATATTCAGAGCTGCCTACAAAAATTGGGACAGCCAGGTTTATTCTGACTTTCTTGGCAAATTTGACCTGCCTGAGAAGAAAAAGATAGGCAAGTTTTCAAGAGGCATGAAGATGAAGCTGTCAATCGCCGCAGCAATGTCCCATCATGCAAAGCTGTTGGTGCTGGATGAGGCTACAAGCGGGCTTGACCCTGTTGTGCGTGACGACATTATTGATATCATCGGGGAGTTCGCCTCAGATGAGGAACACTCTGTGCTTATTTCATCGCACATTGTCAGCGACCTCGAAAAAGTCTGCGATTATATTGCCTTTATGCACAAGGGCAGACTGATGCTTTTTGAGGAAAAGGACAGGATGTATGAGCATTATGTGGTGATACACTGCACCGAAAAGGAGCTTGCGGACATCAGGCCGGAGGCTGTGATAGGCAAGAAGGTGGGCACCTTTGGGGTGGAGGCTATCATACTCAAGGACGCCGTTCCCAAGGGTATACAGCCCTACCCTGTTGACATAGAAAAGCTCTTTGTTTTTATGGTAAAGGAGAATACCTGATATGAAAAGTGTTTTAATAAGAGGTGCACTGTGCTTCAAAAACCCTCTTTCACTCGTGTTAAGTCTTCTTTTCTTTGTGGCACCTATCGGTCTGTGCTTTGAGTCCGGGAATAATATGGAGACTCTCAACGATACCTTTCTGCTGGGGATGATGTGCACAATGATGGGCAGCATTATAGCGATGTCACTGTTTGCGGAGGACGACAAATCCGGCTGGGATAAGTTTATGGCCACAATGCCTGTGCCTGCAGGCAGAGTCATAGTCGGCAGATATTTGTTCACTTTGGCTCTTGTGCTGCTGTATGTCCTGTCTGCAACTGTACCTTCGGTGGCGCTGATGCTCAAGGGCAGCGGCTTTGATGTGAAGGAATGGCTGTTCGTTTTTTCGGTCTTGCTGGGAATATCCGTTTTTATGCTTTCATTGACCTTACCTATATCGGTGCGGTTCGGAAATGTAGCAGGCATCGTTGTTTCCGTATCTGTATTCATGCTATTAGTGTTTGGCGGAGTGATAGTATCGGCAATGCTTGTCAAAAACGAGCAGGGCATAACCGTTTTGGGAGATCTGATCAAAGCAGACAGATATGTGCTCTCCGCAGCCATCATCGGAGCCTGTGCTGTATTTTTGGGGCTGTCCATGGTGATATCCGTGTCATTAATGAAGAGAAAGGAATATTGAGGAGGTGCTGGGGTGAAAAGTGTAATGCTGAGATGGCTGTATGGTTTAAAAAAACCATTGATCGTCTTTGTTTTTGCGGCAATGTTAATATGTATGATATTCGGCAGCGTTGTCCCTGCTATAATAAAATCACTGTACCCGGATCAGATTATTCCGGAGGTAAAGGGGTTCAATCCGAGTTCCTGGGCGGCTGCATCGTTTATTGGCATGGCGCTGTCGGTGATCGGGCTGCAGCCTCTGCTGGAAGATTACAGGGCAAACGGCTTCGGAAAGTATATTGCGGTCATGCCGCTGTCAAGGGGCAGCTATCTGTCGGCTGGGTTCATTTATTTCGGGGCCACGACCTTTGTGTGCTCACTGTTTTCTTCGATAATCGCAATTGTTGATATGATAACTCTCCGATCCTTTGATATCAGCTACCTGATCTTCGGAGTGCTGCTGGTATTTTTCATTGATTATATCATTGTCATGCTGATTATTTTTCTGAGTGTAGCGATAGAAAGCGTCAGGCTGAAGATCATCATCGGTATTGTACTGTTTGTGGGTGTTGAGATGTTATTCATGCTCCTCAGCGATGAGAATAACGAAAATATGCAGGAGTTTCTTGGCTTTATCGCAAATGGCAACCACTATTTCTTCTCGTTGGGAATTATAGCTGTTTCCGCTCCGGTCATTGCCCTGCTGTGGATGGCCTCAGTAAAGCTGTTTGAGAGACGGGAGCTGTGACCTTGACAACGTTGGACGGTGTTGATATAATATACACATAATTCAATATGCAAGGCGGTGTATAAGATGGAGCTTACCGTAAATGGTATTTATAAAAGCTTCGGAGAAAAGGAAGTGCTGAAAAACATAACCTTTTCGGCAAGCAGCGGTTCCGCTCACGGTCTGCTTGGAAGAAACGGCGCAGGAAAAACCACGACCATACGTATTATCATGGGCGTGTTCTTTCCTGACAAGGGCAGCGTGGTCCTGGATGGCAAACAGATCGACAGGAGCCGTGTGCGTATAGGCTATATGCCTGAGGAAAGGGGACTTTATCCCAAAAAGCAGATAGGGGAGCAGCTTATCTATCTGTCAATGCTCAGAGGCATGAAAAAGGCCGAAGCTACGAAGTCCTGTGACAAATGGCTTGAAAGAATGGGCATGTCAGAATACAAGAACAAAAAGCTTGAAACCCTCAGCAAGGGCAATCAGCAGAAGATCCAGCTTGCGGCAACACTGATGTGCAATCCTGATATTGTTATCCTTGACGAGCCGTTTTCCGGACTTGACCCTGTAAACGCCATGCTGTTGAAGGATGTAATTAAGGAAATGATCGCAGAGGGGGCAGTGGTGCTTTTCTCAAGTCACCAGATGAACTATGTGGAGGAGTTTTGCGACAGCATCTCTATCCTCAACGGAGGACGCATAGCCCTTGAGGGAAGGATCTCCGAGATCAAGAGGAGCTATCCCAGGGACAGGATAGCGGTGTCCTCTTCGCAGTGTGACAGGATAGCCCCCTTTGTCATCCAGAAGCTGAGCGGAGAGATCCTTTCAGCGGATATGGACAAGGAAAACGAAAACTCCCTTATTATCAGACTAAAGGATCCGGCCTTCAAGGCAAGGCTGCTGAAGGAGCTTTCGGACAATGATTTCGACATTGATGAGTTCAGGGTATGCGAGCCGTCCCTTAACGATATCTTTGTTCAGTATACGGAGGCGGGAATATGAAGCACATAATACAGATTCTAAAATTTGAATATCTTGGCATTGTAAGGTCAAAGTCCTTCATTATTTCCACCATCATCTTTATGGCGCTGATACTGCTCATGGCGTTCCTGCCGGGAATAATCATGGCGGCGGTCAGCTCCTCCGAGGAGTCAAAGCACGGTGACATAAAGCCAGTGGTTGCCGTCTGCGACAAGGCCTATAACGAAAACCAGGCAGTACAAAAGGCATTTGAGGAGCATTATCCCTACTATGATGTTAAGCTTACCAAAGAGGATGCGGAGGATATAAAGTCCAAGGTTGACGGCGGAGAGTATATTTTTGCCATTGTCATCAACGAGCCTCTTTCGGCGACCTACATTGCAAAGACGAATTCCATAATGAGCACGGAGTCTGCACAGGTGCAGGAATGCATCAAGGAGATATATCAGACCGTCGGATTTGAGAAGCTGGGCATTACTCCGGATGTGAGCATAAAGCTTCTCAATGCCCAGACTAAGATCGATGTCGTTACCACCGGAGCCGATCAGACCAAGAGCTATTTCTCTACGTACATACTTATGATGATAATATATATGGCACTGGTCTTTTACGGCAATATGGTTTCACAGAGTGTCGTTTCGGAGAAGAACTCAAGAGCGATGGAAATGCTCATAACCTGTGCAAAGCCTTCCCATCTGATGTTTGGCAAAGTTATAGGCTCAGGACTTGCGGGTCTTACCCAGATGGTTCTTATCCTGTTGACTGCGTTTGTTTCGGTCAAGACGGTTTCCGTTGACAAGATGCCGGAGCAGATACGCGATATGCTCAGCTTCCCTCCGGAGCTGATATTTTACTCCATACTGTTCTTTGTGACGAGCTTCTTTATCTATTCATTCCTGCTGGGAGCCTTTTCATCACTGGCGAGCCG
>CACXMR010000038.1 GCA_902768825.1 uncultured Ruminococcus sp. | reverse complement strand
ACCTCCTTGTATAATATATTTAGGTTGATAAAGGAGCCTATCTCCTAAAAGCAACTGTATAATTATTCATCAAAAAGATGTATAATTAGAGTTATTAGATAGAGGATGTCGTCACCTCCTTGAGGAGAAAAAATATCTACCTCGCACTTGAGAGACTGGCACCTCTTTCTGATAAACAGATTACGAATAAGTTGGATGTTGACAGTATTAGCTGTACTTCGAATATGGAACAAGGCGGTAACGTTTATCAGATAAGAGGAACTATCTAAAATCATTTTTATCAGGTGAAAAATATGCTGTACTTAGGAATTGATATAGGCAAAAATAATCATGTTGCATCATTGATTGATGAGAAATCCAAGCCGTTGTTCAAGGCATTCTCTTTTTCCAACACTATCGATGGTGCAAACAGTTTGATTGAAAAATTGTCTTGTTATGCGGATGATATCAAATCTGTTGAAATCGGTATGGAAGCAACAGGTCATTACTGGCTGTCTGTTTATTCTTTTCTGTTGGGAAAAGGGTATACCATTCATGTTGTTAATCCGATTCAGACTGACGGTTGGCGTAAAGGAACTGAAATCAGAAAACGCAAAACAGACATTATTGACTCTATATTAATCGCCGATCTGATTCGCTACGGTGATTTTGTGGAAACCTCCTTGTCTGATGAAGACACCATGTCACTCAGAAATTTATCACGGTTTCGCAATTATCTGGTATCATCAATCAGTGACCTTAAACGCAAGGTTATATGCGTACTTGATCAGATATTTCCAGAGTATCAGTCTGTATTTTCAGATATTTTTGGAGCTACCTCCAAGGAACTTCTTTCTCATTTTCAAACCGCTGATGATTTTGAAAATATCAATGCTGAAAAGTTGGAAAAGATTCTTGAAAATATCTCATTAAAGAATTTTGCCAAAAATAAAATTTCTGTTATTTCTGAACTTGCCGCAAATTCATTTGGTCTGAAATTCTGTCGTGACAGCTTTTCTTTGCAACTTAAATTACTGATTGAGCAAATAAAATTTATTGAAGCTCAAGTATCAGATGTTGAAAAAGAAATCAACATAATACTTGAAAGAATTAATTCTCCTATAACCACCATTCCAGGTATTGCTGCTATTACTGCGGCTATAATTCTTGGCGAAATTGGTGATATCAAAAGGTTTTCCAATGCTTCAAAATTAGCCGCTTATGCAGGAATTGATGCTTCGGTCAATCAGTCTGGAGAATATCAATCCACCAATAATAAAATGAGCAAGAGAGGCTCTCCTTATCTTAGAAAAGCTCTTTTTCAGGCTGCTTTGGTTGCCGCCTTTAATGATCCTGTCTTCTCAGCTTTTTATCAAAAGAAACGTGCCGAAGGTAAACATCATCTTACAGCCATCGGAGCTGTTGCTCGTAAAATGTGCAATATTGTTTTTACTGTTCTAAAAAACAACACTACGTATAAAATTCAATGACTATTTTTAATGCGGTGAATATTATTTGCTTAGACTTGACTTGCGTCAGGTCTTTTGCTGCTGCATATTTATTCATCTCTATTCATATCAAAAAATCTGAATTTTTTGGATTTTCCTATTGACTTTTTATAGTTGGTCTTTCTCTAAAAATGGGATTGTTAGCTCACTAACTATTATACTACTGAGATATGTATTTGTCCATAGGCAAAACAAAATAGGATTGAACAAAAAAGCCCGATCCCCGTAGGAATCAGGCTTTTTGCTTTATAGTGCGTTTAGGTCGTGCATATGGGCGCAAACTCTGTGTCTTGCCTACAGCTGTTTACGTTTCCTCATAACGGAAAGTGACATATGCAGGCAAAGGACCTGGAGTCTGACATTTCTTTCGTTAAACGATTGGGTGATCAGACCCTGCTACCGCTTAGTTTACTTTAAGTGAGAAGGATTTGACGGATACGGTGCCGCCGCTGTCCTTGACCTTGACCTGTATTGTGTAGGTGCCGGTGGATGCGGGAGTAAAGGTGTAGGAGTCTGATGAGCTGTAGTTGCTCAAAACATACCATTCACCGTTAGGAGCCTGGGTTACATAGGCATACTGATAATAACCCGTACCGCCGGAGGCTGCACCTGTGAGGGTCACACTCTTGCCCTTTGTGATGGAGGTTGCGGAGATCCTTGAGTTGTTGACAAGAGATGCCGATACCTTGAGAGAGAATTCCTTGATCTTGACAGTATCCTTGCTGTCCTTGACCTTGATCTGTACAGTGTAGGTGCCTGTGGAAGCAGGTGTCCAGGTGTGGGTGGTAGCTGTGCTATAGCCCTTGAGGACCGTCCAGGAGCCGCTGGGAGCCTGAACAACATAAGCAAACTGATAGGGAGCTGTGCCGCCTGAGGCTGCGCCTGTGAATGTGACTGCTGTGCCCTTGTTGATGCTGGTTGCTGAGATCTTTGAGTTGTTTGTAAGAGCGGCGGCAGCGTTGACCGTCAGAGTGAAGGTCTTGATAACAACTGTATCCTTGCTGTCCTTGACCTTGATCTGGACGGTGTATTTGCCAGTGGAAGCAGGTGTCCAGGTGTGGGTGGTAGCTGTGCTGTAGCCCTTGAGGACTGTCCAGGTGCCGCTGGGAGCCTGAACAACATAAGCATACTGATAGGGAGCAGTGCCGCCTGAGGCTGCGCCGGTGAATGTGACTGCTGTGCCCTTGTTGATGGTGGTTGCGGAGATCTTGGAGTTGTTTGTGAGAGCGGCGACAGCGTTGACCGTCAGAGTGAAGGACTTGATTTCAACTGTATCATTGCTGTCCTTGACCTTGATCTGGACGGTGTATTTGCCGGTGGAAGCAGGTGTCCAGGTGTGGGTGGTTGCTGTGCTGTAGCTCTTGAGAACCGTCCAGCTTCCGCTGGGAGCCTGAACGACATAAGCATACTGATAGGGAGCAGTGCCGCCTGAGGCTGCGCCGGTGAAGGTGACTGCTGTGCCCTTGTTGATGGTGGTTGCAGAGATCCTGGAGTTGTTTACGAGTGTAGGAACAGGAGTTGACTTTGACTTATAAACGTATGTAACGGTGATGTCGCTCTGGGTATAGAGACCGGAGACGTTTGTGGGAGTTGTGACAAGCTCATAGCCTTCAAATGTCTTTGAAGATGTGGTATATGAGTTAACGCCGTCCACCATGCCCTTGAGGGTTTCTTTGTCAAGGATAGTGCCGTCCTGCGTCTGGTACTTCACTATGACCTTTCCTGTCTGGTATACCTTGGCGCCCTTTACCCAAACCTCACCGCTTACGCTGTAGCCGTCGGGCTTGTCACCGGAAGGATCCTGGGCGGTGGTAGTGCCGGGTCCGGAGTTTGAGATAAAGAGTGCGGAATCGGTATCGACAGTGCCTACATACCAGCCGCTGCCTTCGGACTGCATGGGTGTGCCGGGCCATGTGCCTGTGAGCTGTACAGCCGAAGCGTCCTTGCCTTTGTAAACGTACATATATACCTGGGACCAGCCCTGAGAATTGTAGTAATGCACCTTGAGGTTGCTGGTTTCGGCTTCATGGTACTTGAATATTACTGTAACGCCCCCCTGGGGAACTGTGCCGCTGGCGTTGGTGGTAAGGCTCGTGTCGCAATCATAGCCGCTTATGGTTTTGGGTGATACGCTGTAGCTGCTGCCGATGAGCTTTGATGAAATATCGTCCGCTGCAAGGCTGCTGCCGGTTTCTGCGTCCTGATACTTGACTGTGACTGATGCGTATTTTGTGGTGTCAAGGGTGTAGTAATAGGTAACTGTTGTGCCGGCCTTGGTAAAGGTGCCGGTGGTCTGGCCGGAGACGGAGTTTACGGTGTAGCCGGAGCTTGTGAGCTCTGAGAGAGGAGAGGTGCTGTAGGAGGTGCCTTCCTTGCCGTTGAGCGTCTCGGTCTTGTAGGTGGTGCCGCTGTCCTTGAGGACGTGGTTTACGGTTACCTTGCAGCCAGTGGAAATCACTGTCCTGTCAAAGCTTGCCTTGTCAACAAGCACCATGGTTGTGCGGGGAGGAACCGTTACGGTGCTGCCGGTGACGCCAAGAGACACAACGCCGGCGGAGGAGCCGTCTGCGATGATGACCCACTGAGAGGGGAGAGTCTTGGTGTCAAAGGTCATAAGGGATACGGTCTGAGAAGTGGAATTTGCATTGTGGATAACGCCTACATAATCCCATTCTGTGGTGGGATTGATGGTGTTGTACATTGTGAATGCTACAACCTTTGACGGGAAGCCCTCTGTCGCCCAGGAGAAGTATATGGTGCCGTTGCTGGTGTTGGTGGGGTCACGGAAGGGTGAATAAGCCTTTCTTATCTGGATGAGACCCTTATAGTATGCTACAAGATCAGAGAAGGTGATAGTGTTGGACCATACCAGCTGGTTAGTTGCTGTGGGCGAAGAATAGGAGTTGTGGTCGCCGTTTTTGGTCCTTGCAAATTCCTCGCCTGCCTGGAAGAAGGACATACCCTGAGAGGTGAGGATGATGCCGCCGGCTAATTTGTTCATGGCAACAAGGTCGTCATAGCGGTTGCTATATCCTACACCGCCCTTGCAGGACATTACCAGCTTGTCCCAGAGGGTGTAGTTATCGTGAGCGGATGTGTAGGTGACGGTCTGTGAGGGCTGTTTTGACCATTTATCTGTGCCTGCATCCGTGGTAGAGTGTGCCTGTATGCTGTTTTTAAGCCTTCCTTCAAACCAATCTGCGCCCTGGATGAAGCCCCAGTCGGTGGCGTTGAAGCAGCTGCCCTTGATAGCGTCTCGAGCCTTGTCACTGAAGGCTGCTACATCGGAAGAAACCAGATACATATTTCCCTGCACTGCTGTAGCCTTGGGACAGGTGGTGGGTTCTGCGTACCACGGCTCGCCGTAGATGAGTATCTGCGGGTCGATCTCATCGAGAGCGTCTCTTATGTCGTTCATGGTGTCGCAGTCATGCAGACCCATGAGGTCAAAGCGGAAGCCGTCAAGGTGATATTCCGTTGCCCAGTATTTCAGTGAGTCGATCATATACTTGTGGTACATTGCTCTGTCGCTGGCGGTCTCGTTGCCGCAGCCTGAGCCGTTGGACTTTGTACCCTTTGAATTCTGACGATAGTAATACTCCGGTACAGTATAATCAAACCACTCTGTAGCGGTGTGGTTATATACAACGTCCATTACAACGCCGATGCCCTTGTTGTGAAGAGCCTGCACCATCTGCTTAAACTCGTTGATCCTTACCTCGCCGTGATAGGGGTCGGTGGAGTAGGAGCCTTCGGGAGTGTTGTAGTTCATGGGATCGTAGCCCCAGTTGAACAGTGTCGGGTCGGAGCTGGTTTCGTCAACGCTGGCATAGTCATATACCGGCAGCAGGTGAACGTGAGTAACGCCCAGGTCTGCAAGGTAATCAATGCCTGTAGGATGTATACCGTCGTTGTTGACGGTGGTGCCTGTTTCGGTAAATGCCAGGAACTTGCCCTTGTTTTGCATACCGGAGTCGGCGGATATGGAGAAGTCACGGACATGTACCTCCCAGATCACGGAATCCGTCTGGTTTGGGCAGCTCACACGCTGGTCGTTTTCCCAGCCTGCGGGGTCGGTGCTGTCCAGGTCAACGACCATTCCTCTCATGCCGTTTACGCCGGTGGAACGGGCATAGATGTCAACGGTCTCATTGGTTTTGGTGCCGTAGGTGACAAGGTAGGTGTAGTAGGTGTTTTTGAGGTCACCCTGGATGGTGATGGACCATACGCCCTGTGCTCCCTTGGTCATTGCCTTTGTCTCGATGACGGCAGCCCCTGTCTCGGTGTCGCTGCCGGTGGTGTAGCGCTTGATCTTTACCGCATCAGCGGTAGGTGCCCAGACCTTGAAGGTGGTGGACGTCTTGGTGTAGGTTGCGCCCAGGTCGTCGCCGCTGTAGGCATACTGATCCAGTGCCGACATCTCGGAATAGGTGACAGCGCTTGCCTGCAATGAAAGCGGAGCCGCTACCGAGAATACCGACAGTGACAGCAAAGCCGACAACAACAATGACGCTGTCTTTCTTAGACCCTTACTGTGTCTGATCATGTGTTGATACCCTCTTTCTTTAATTTGATTTGTATAAATGATCTGTAAAGCACGACAGCCCTCCTGTCAGTGCCTACTATCCCAATATTAGTTTAATATAGAGAAATGGGATAATAATTCTGAAAAAGAAATATAATAAAAATAATCGACAAAATTTTATTAAAATGTTTGAAAAATAAGGCAAAGTGTATAGATTTCTCTCTGGGTCTTAGTGTTTTGTGATAATCGGCTCTTAAACTGAGAAAGGGAAAGAAAGCAGCAATGAGAATATAGTGAGAAAATAATTATTTTATACATCTTTGTGATAATGTGACCTCTTGGGGTCGAATTATAAATGAAAAAACAGGTAGTGTGAAAGGAGGTGCTGAGTTGAAAAGAAGAACAGGTGAGCTGACAAACCGTGAAAGACGTTTCTGTGAGGTCTATGCTCTGGGAGGCGATGCGGAAAATGCCGCCCTTACCGCAGGCTATGATATGCCCGACAAGGCGGGGGTGTCGCTGCTGTCCCGGGACGACATCAATGCAGAGGTCAGCAGGCTCTATGAAAAACGACTCAGAAATGCAAGGCAAAAGGCCTATGCGGGCTATGAGCGGATCGCCTTTGGCAGTGTAAACGATGCTGTAAGACTGCTGTTTGAGGGGGATCGGTTTGGAACGGAGGGAGAAGGCTATGATCTTTTCAATGTTGCGGAGATAAAAAGACCCAAGGAAGGCGCATTGGAGATAAAGTTCTTTGACCGGCTGAAGGCTCTGGAAAAGCTTGAGCAGTACGGACGTGATGAGTCTGAGGGAGCTTCGGACTTTTACAGGGCACTTGTAAGCGGTATCCACAGGCTCAAAGAGAACGACAGTGATTACGGCGGCGGAAATGGCGGTGAGGAGCTCTGAGCTTTACGGCATTTTCGGAAAAGCAGCTTGATGTGCTGAGCTGGTGGCTGCCGGGGAGGGAGACCTCGGATTATGACGGCATTATCTGCGACGGGGCAGTGCGCAGCGGCAAGACCCTTTGCATGAGCGTGTCCTTTGCGGCATGGGCTATGTCGTGTACAGACGGCGGAAGCTTTGCCATCTGCGGCAAGACCATACGCTCCGTAAAAAGAAATGTAGCTCTTCCGCTGCTGTCTATACTTCGTGAGCTGGGCTTTGAGGTGAGAGAAAAGCTGTCCTCCAATATTTTTTTCGTCAGCGCTCAGGGCAGGACGAATACATTCTATCTCTTTGGAGGCAGAGATGAAAGCTCGGCGTCACTCATTCAGGGTATGACCCTATGGGGAGTGCTTTTTGACGAGGCGGCTCTTATGCCAAGGTCCTTTGTGGAGCAGGCCCTTGCCCGGTGCTCAAAGGAAAAAGCCAAGGTCTGGTTCAACTGCAATCCGGAATATCCTCAGCACTGGTTCTATCGGGAGTGGATAAAAAAGACCCGTGAAAAAAATGTGTATTATCTGCATTTTCTCATGGAGGACAATCCGTCCCTTTCTCCTAAGGTGCTCAGACGCTACAAAAAGCTGTATTCCGGCAGCTTTTATGACCGCTTTGTGCTGGGAAAGTGGTGCGCTACCGACGGTCTTGTTTATCCCTTTATGTCTGATGAGAGCATGGTCTGCGATACCCCTGAGGGAGAAGCGGAGGAATATGTGGTTTCCTGCGACTACGGGACGGTCAATCCGGCGTCCTTCGGTCTGTGGGGACTGTTTGATGGGACATGGTACAGACTGAAGGAGTATTACTACAGTTCCCGCAGAGAAGGCAGCTCACGGACGGATGAGGAGCATTACATTGGTCTGAGGCAGCTGATAGGAGACAGGAAGGTAAAAAGGGTGATAGTCGATCCTTCGGCGGCAAGCTTTATTGAGGTGATAAGGCGGCACGGAGAGTACAGTGTAGTTCCGGCTGTCAACAACGTCCGTGACGGCATACGCAAGACCTTTACGGCATTGAAGGAGGGCAGGGTCAGGATATGCCGTGGGTGTAATGACTCTCTGACGGAGTTTGGGCTTTACCGCTGGGACAGCAGCGGACGTGACCTGCCGGTTAAGGAAAACGACCATGCAATGGATGATATCCGTTACTTTGTTTCATCCCTTGCGGATGATGAGGATGGAGTAGTGGCGTTTGCCGTTATGTGAATGCAATCTGGGTGGTGAGGTGTCGGGGCAAAGCTCCGGCGGGGGACAGGGAGGATGCAAAAAGGAGGATAGGAATGATATTCGGGAAAAAGAAGAAGGAACCGGTCCATGTGCAGACGGCGGTAAGCGACGGATACAGAGGCGGGCTGTGTTATATCGGCGGCCCCGGAAGTACGGTTTGCGAAAGACGGCTTTACAGGTCCCTGAGGGAAAAGATTCCCGTGGTGGATGCGGCTATAGGCAAGCTTGTGAGGCTGACAGGAACCTTCAGTATAAGATGTGACGATGAAGATCTGCAAAAGGATATCAACGACTTTCTCAAAAGGGTAAGGGTCAACGGGAATCAGCAGGGAGCTAACAGCTTTTTGGCGACGTATCTTGACCAGCTGCTCACATATGGCACTGCCGTGGGTGAGGTTATACCCGACAGGAGCGGAAGGCGTATCGCAGCCCTTTACAACGCTTCCCTTGAGGATGTAGAGCTGGCAGCCGACAAGGGTCCCTTTGATGTTGACGTTATGATAAGGGACCCACAGGGTGAGAGCCACAAGGTGAGATATCCTGAGCTGATACTATGCAGCACGATAATGAACCAGCCCGGCAGGGTTTATGGCACGTCAGTGCTAAAAGGACTTCCTTTTGTGGGGGATATGCTGATGAAGATATTCAACGCTGTGGGGACCAACTGGGACAGGGTAGGAAATGTCAGATTTGCGGTGTCCTATAAGCCCGGTGAGAACGACAGGAGCTTTACCAAGGAAAGGGCTTCGCAGATTGCCGCAGAGTGGAGCAAGGCTATGAGGAGCCGGGAGCCGAGAGACTTTGTGACAGTGGGAGATGTGAGCATCAAGGTCATAGGTGCAGAAAACCAGATTCCCGACTGTGAGATACCCGTAAGAATGCTTCTGCAGCAGATAATAGCAAAGCTCTCCATACCGCCCTTTCTGCTGGGACTGTCCTGGTCAACTACTGAAAGAATGTCGGTCCAGCAGGCGGATATCCTCACAAGTGAGCTGGACTTTTATCGGGGACAGCTTGAGGGGTGCATAAGAAAAATATGTGATCTTTATCTGAGGTTCAGGGGCAGCAGGGCAGACTACAGCATCCATTGGGACTGCGTGAATCTGCAGGATGAGGTAGAGCTTGCAAAGGCAAGGCTTTACAATGCCCGTGCCGAAAGGCTGGAGACAGGAAGTGAGGGAGGAAGCAATGAAGGTTAATGCCGGAAGGGCAGCTCCGGAGGAGCTGGACCTGATAAATAAATATACAAGGACACCGCTGGAGGAAAAGGACGTCTACGCTTTTTCGGTGGTGCTATGCGACAACGAGATAGACAGGGACTATGAAAGGTTTTCGGGCAGTTCCCTTGAAAGACTCGGTGAGCTGTATGTGGGAGTGACGGGTATCGCCGACCATGAGGCAAAGAGCAGCAATCAGAGGGCAAGGATATTCTCGTGCAGGGTGGAGACTGTAAAGGACAAGCTGTGCTCTGACGGAAAAACCTATAAAAGACTTTTTGCCAGGGCATACATACCGGTCACTGAGAGCAGCGGCGAGTTTATAGCCCAGCTTGACAGCGGCATCAAGAAGGAGGTGAGCGTGGGCTGCGCAGTCAGGCACCGTATTTGCTCAATCTGTGGAAAGGATATTTCCCTGTGTGACCATATCAAGGGCAAAAAATACGGCGGCAGACTGTGCTATGCAACCCTTGAGGAGCCTACGGACGCCTATGAATGGTCGTTTGTGGCAGTGCCCGCTCAGAAAATGGCAGGTGTAGTAAAAAGCTATGGGCACAGCGGTGCACAGGAAAAGGAAAAAAAGAAGGGAGTGAGCGCAACGGATATCGAAAAGAAGCTTTTTGCGGGAGAGGAACAGAGCTTTTCCGCTGAGGAAATGAAGGAACTGGTGAGCAGGTTTAAAACTCTTGAAAAGAAGGCCGTGGAGGGTGAGTTTTATCGTGACAAGCTCATCAGGGAAGCAAAGAGCCTGTCGGCTGTGGTACTGCCGGAGCTTTCGGAGGATACTCTGAGCAGGATCACGGAGGAGCTTTCCGTGAGACAGCTTGACGAGCTTATCAAGGCCTTTGATGTAAGGGCGGAGGATATACTGCCGGTCAGACCTCAGCTTTTCAGGGACAACGCACTGACAGGAAATAACAACGACGGCTACAGAAATATTTAATAGGGGGAATATGCATGATAACATCATTTAACGGCTTTAATGAACAGATCGCAACCTTTGAGGCTGGATCAGGAGTAGGTGCAGGACTTGTAGTGGGCATATCTGCCAACGGCAAGGTGCAGGCAGTCACCAGCGGCGCATTCTGCGGAGTATGCAAGAGTGTCAGGGGAGGCATTGCAGCGGTACAGCTTACCGGTTATGTAAAGGTGCCCTATACGGGAACGCTTTCTCTTGGCTATCAGAAGGTGGCAGCCACCACCGGCAGCAAAATCGCAGCGGACGCCAACGGCAGGGAGCATCTTGTGATCGACGTGGATTCCACCGCAAAGATAGCGGGAATTATTCTTTGATAAGGAGGAAATGAAATATGGCATATTTTGACAGCATCAGACTTGAAAAGGGTATGTATAACAACGGCAAGGGCCTGACCGAGGTGTTGGAGGAGCTGGATCCTTCGGAAAACTATAAGGGCAGCTCTATGGAGGGGCTGGACGCATTTCAGAGACAGCTCAAGAGATTTGACATCAAGGTGGGCGGCTCACACTCAGACTGTGTGAAGAAGTTCTTTGAAAACAGTGATTCTGCGGCTCTCTTCCCGGAATATGTGGCAAGGGCGGTCAGACAGGGCATCGAGAGCAATGACAAGCTCAAGGATATCGTTGCCACAAAGACTATCATCAACGCTCCTGATTATCGTTCCGTGGTGGCGGAGCCTGCTGAGGACGAGAGAGTGCCGAGACCTGTTGCCGAGGGCGCAGAGCTTCCCCAGACAAATATCAGGACCAGCAACAGCCTTGTGACACTTCTCAAAAGAGGCAGATTGCTGGTGGCGTCCTATGAAGCCATCAAATATCAGAGACTTGACCTGTTTACTGTAACTCTCCGCCAGATCGGTGCATACATTGCAAGAGAGCAGCTCAAGGATGCGGTAAACGTCATCGTAAACGGCGACGGCAATAACAATGCTGCCGGCACTGTGTCCCTCACTACTGCGGGCACCCTTACATACGCTGATCTTATCAAGCTCTGGGCGGGTCTTGCACCCTATGAGCTGAATACCATGCTTGCTCCTACCGACATGATGCAGAAGCTCATGGCATTGACTGAAATGAAGGACTCAGTGGCGGGTCTTACCTTCCAGGGTACGGGCAGAATGATTACCCCTCTGGGCGCTCAGCTCCTTCATGTGCCGTCAATGACCGCAGGCAGCATTATTGGTCTTGACAAGAGCTGTGCCCTTGAGATGGTGCAGTCGGGAAATATAATTCTTGATTCCGACAAGCTTATCGACCGTCAGCTGGAAAGAGCCTCCATAAGCTGCATTGCAGGCTTTGCAAAGGTGACAAAGGACGCATCCAAGATACTTGCATAAGGAGGAGACAGTATGGATACAGACAGAGTTATAGCTGTGTTTGCCGTACTGTCGGGACTTTCGGAGGATGAGGTAAGGGAGCAGAGATATCTGTGTGAAATGAGCATGGATGAGATCACTGAGAGGCTCCCTGAGGGTAAGAGCTGCGGCGGCAGAGAGGAGTATGCTGCCGCAGCCCTTGCATATTACAGATATATTCTCTGGAGGATGTCCGACGGTGGAGGGCAGATAAAGGTAGGAGATATATCAGTCAGCTCCGGGAGGGAACGTCTGGAATACGCCGAAAGGATATGGAAGGAGGCTCTGTCCCGTCTGGGAGAAGGAATGGATGAGGATTTTGTGTTCAGGACGGTTTCATAGCTGTGAGGGTGTTTTGCAGAAGGGAGGACGGATGTGAAGGAGATCGGTAATGCTATAGGAAGTATTGGCTGTGCCGTGACTGTAGAAAGCAGCATGGGTCTTAAAAACGGCAAGGCGGTGATCAGCCCTATGAGATACTATAAAAACCATTGGGGAGATGTGGGACATGAGCCTGAGGGCAGGACAGAGCCGAGAAGATTTGCTATGTTTTGCAGTAACGGACTGCTGAAGGATTCCGGCTACGGGAGCGTGGTTTATCAGGGCAGGGACAAGTATGTGCTGATATGGAAGGATGAGATTTCCTCAAGGGTCGGCAGCTATACAAAGGCCTGTCTCAGAAAAGTGACGGAGGAGGAAAGTGAGGATGGGTGATTTTTCGGAAAAGCTTTTGGCTTTGCTCAAGGCTGACCGTCGCTTTGAGGGCTGCCGGTTTATTAGATCAGACAGAGCCATGGAGGTTGCATATCCTCTGAAGGCGCCTCTTGTGTGTGTAGGCAGGGAAGAGTTTGACAGGCTGGGCTTTTTGATAGGGAGTGAGGATTGCCTGTTTGGCAGCGAAAAGCTGACGGTGAGTGTAGCGACAGACGAAAAACTGGGCGGCGCATATTGTGAGGAGCTTGCAAGGGGCATTTGCCGGGGAATACTGGAGGCCGACAGCGGGAGAGATATCATAGCTGTCAGTGTCGAGAAATGTATGTACGACAGATCGCTTTTTGCATATAAAGTAATAATGGGCTTTACCCTCAGTGAAAGGTGCTGTTGATATTATTGCAGGGACTTTGCCCTTTGCGGCGAAGCTCTGGGTTATTTGGGAGGGATGAGTGCTTTGGATGAAAAGGAGCTGGTCTGCGGCAGGGATGTGGTTATTACTATTGACGGAAAAAAGCTGCTGCAGGCAGAGAAGGCTGAGCTCAGGCGAAGGTCTGAGCTTCACAGGGTACGGTGCTGCTTCAGCAGTGAGGACGCCGCACATATCGAGAACAGGGCGGAGTATAAGCTGAACCTTACGGGAGTGAGGTTCAGGCAGCCCTTTGAAAACTGCAATTTTTATGATCTTGACAACTTTGCGGCAGTGGTGCAGATCGGGAGTGAAACTATCTATCTTGACGGTTGTGAGTGGGATGATTACAGGTGGATGGCAGACAGATCTCAGTTCCGGGAGCACATCAGCATAGCGGCACTGAGGATGAGAAGGGAGATGCAAAATGAAGGAAGCTGAAAATTCTGAGGAGCTGAGAAGAAGCGGAGGATTCTTTGCGGGTGACCAGGAGGAGATTATTGCCTTGTCGGAGCTGCTCAGGTCTGACGCACTGAGATATGACAGGCCGATAGATGTGGAGGAGGATGCAAATGAATTGTGAGGGCAAAATGAGCTTCGGGGATTTTGTCTTTCCGAATAATCCTCAGCAGATCAGCATTACCCGCAGCAGGACCGTGACGGAGCAAAGATTGATGTCAGAGGACGGGATTGTAAGCGAATACGGCAAGGGCGCAAGGATCATAAGCGGGGAAGGCGAATTTTTTGGAGATGACTGTACGGCTCAGTTTGCAAGGCTACGGGAGCGCTTTGAAAAGGGCGGCGGCGGGATACTGTATATCCCGTCTCAGCGGCCGTTATTCGCATATTTCAGGGAGCTGCGCATGATGGCAACCGATATCGCAGGTGTGGTGCGCTACAGCTTTACGTTTGTGGAGTGCAGCGATGCTTCTCTGAGAGACAGGAGTACAAGTATTATTTCAGACGGCAAAAGGAGCCTGTGGGATTATTCCTACGAAAGCGGCATCGATATAGGGGTGCTTTTAGAGCTGAACCCGGATATCAGACGCCCGGATGCGGCGGTGGCTGCAGGAAGGAGCATCAGATTATGCTGATATTTCACTTGACGGACAATGACGGAAGGACATTTCAGATGAGACGCCCTGTGAGCGTCAGCATATCCTCCTCTTGCAGCGCACCGGCAGACAGCCTGAGAGCTGTCTTTGCCATAGAGGGAGAGGTGCCGGAGCTTCATCGCATAAGGGTGACGGATGGTGACGAGACCGTTTTTACAGGATGCGTGGATCAGCAGAATGAGGAATACAGCAGGAATGGACGTTTTCTGACTGTCAGCGCAAGAAGCGTTGCCGCATTGCTCCTTGATAATGAAGCGGCGCCCCAGACCTATTGGTGCCCGTCCATGAAGCTGCTGATGAAAAGGCACTTTGAGCCACTGGGCTTTGATCGTTTTATCGGGCCTGACAAGGTTTTTAGCGGGCAGTTAACGGTCAGCAAGGGAATGAGCGAGTGGGCAGTGCTGAAAAGGTTTGCCTCAGTATTTCTCAATACGGAGCCGAGGATCGACAAAAACGGAATAATTGACGTAAGCGGAACAGACGGAGAACGTGAATTGTTCCTGCCGTCGGGCAGCCTTATCTCCTTCCGGCGTGAGCTGAAAAACAGCGCTCTGATATCCGAGATCAGGGCAAGGGTCAGACCGGAGAGAGGCTATGATATGGTTTTTAAAAGCGAAAGAGCAAAACGTTCACATATTTCAAGAAGAAGATACATTGACATTCCTGGCAGCAATACGGGTTCTGTTGAGGGAACAAAGAGAATGCTCAGCAGCTGTGACGCAGCTTATGAGAGGATCGAGGCGGAATGTGCGGGCAGGGCAAGGTGCAGTGTGGGCGACACTCTCACGACTGACCTTGACAGCAAGCAATACAGGATATGTGAGGTCAACTACACCCTGGATTCAAGGGGAGAAAGAACGATAATATACGCAGAGGTGAAAAGCAAATGAGATTGTCCGAAAGGTTATACAGAGGCAACAGGGAAGGACTCTACTGTGACACAGGAAGGGTCACAAACAGTGTAAAGGGCAGTGTCGCAGCCCAGGGCACGGGAGGAGCATCCCAGCTCTCGATGGTCACTCCTGGGGGCGTGGAATATGTGCCTGACAGGGACGATGAGGCGGTCATCCTGTGGGGAAACAAAAGACGTCTCTTTATTGGCAAAAGGAGAAACACCACATCAAACAATCTGAAGCCCGGTGAGCTGCTGCTGTATTCAAAGGGAGGAGCCAGCATTTACCTCACAAATGAAGGCGAGATAAGGATAACGGGCACAGTGACGATTAACGGCGAGCCGCTGGAGGTGACCTGATTTGGATCTGAAGCTTAGTATTAACGGGGATCTTAAAAGAAAGAACGGCAACCTGCCCTATCATATTACCGGAAGGGAGGAGCTGATACAGAGAATGTATGTGCTGCTATGCGTGAGGAAGGGGCGCTTCATCTACAACAGGGAGCTGGGCAGCAGGATAAGAGAGGTGGAGCTTTCCGACCCGGATGCGGCTCTGAAGATCGAGGCCTATGCAAGAAAGGCACTTGAGAGCATACCGTCGGCGGAGGTGACGGGCGTAAGCATAGACGGAGGACAGGTGACGGTAATGGTTTTGGCGGACGGCGAGGATGCCGGGATACAACTGAGAGGAGATACATAAAATGGGATACAGCTATAGTGAGCTGCTTGCAAGGATGAAGGACAAATTTACACAGGAATCGGGACTGGACGCCGATGAAGCCGGAGATATTGGGATCAGGCTCAGAGTGCTGGCGGGGGAGCTTTACTCTCTCAATACGGAGCTTGACTGGATACGCAGACAGATGTTTCCCAATACGGCCACCGGCGAGCAGCTGGATCTTCACGCACAGCAGCGAGGACTTACAAGAAGAAAGGGACAGAAGGCAGGGGGAGCAGTCACCTTCATGCTGGATTCTCCGCTGGAGTATGAGCTGACGATACCTGCCGGAACGGTGTGCACGACCCTTGACGGTTCGCTGAACTATATCACGGTTTCGGATGCGACCATAATCAGAAGCAGCTTATACGCCTATGCAAACGTCAAGGCAGAGGAAACGGGAGAAAAATACAATTCCGGACCCAATTCGATAAAAAATATCGTTACATACTTTTCCGTCGGAATAAGCATTGCTGCTTCATCGGATATGTGGGGCGGCACCAATGACGAGGATGACGAATCTCTCAGGGCAAGGATCATGGAGAGTATGAGAAACACTCCGGACGGTGTAAACGCAGCATTTTATGAGGCGGTTGCACTTGGTGTCGAAGGGGTTCAGTCAGCTAAAGCCTGCCGAAACACAAATCAGATCGGCGGAGTAATAATCTACATAGGAGGCAGAGGGGAAGCGCCGTCTCAGGCAACGATAGATCAGGTGCAGCAGGCTATTGACGAGAAAACCCCCTTGGGAGTAGTGGCGTCGGTTCGGGCTGCGAGTCTCCAGAATGTAAGTGTGTCTGTCAGCATAGGCATCGCAGACGGACTGAACAGCAGCTCTGTTATCAGCAGGACAAAAACGAGGATCAGGCAATTCTTTGATGAGATGTCGGTAGGAGAGGGCTTCATCATGTCTGCGCTGGGAAAGGTGATAATGGAGGTGGACGGAGTAGTCAACTACAGCTATGCACAGGGATCCAGTGATGTGGGCGCCTCATACGGTACGCTCATAAAGCTACAGAATCTGACGGTAGTTCCTATGAGCTGATAAGGGGTGATGATATGTCAGAATTTGACGGGATGAAGCGAGTGCTTGAGGATGCGGGCCTTTATAATATAGTTCCTGCGAGAATTGTCTATGCAGAGCTGAAGGCCTATGCTGAGGGACTTGATCTTTACTTTGACGAGGCGGAGGAGCTTATCAGGGAGTGCTTCATATCCACAGCGGAGAGCTTCGGACTTACGCTCAGGGAGGAGCTTGTGCAAAGACTTAACCTTCTGAGCACACTTGCCGGCAGAAGGTTGGCGCTGATAAATGCCCTGTCCATCTCTGCCAAGGACGGGACTCCTGAGGGCATAGTAAAGCTGGCGGAGAGCTTCAATGTGCAGGGCAGCTTTACATACGATACGGCGCAGAACAAGCTTACTTTCACCTGCAGCAGTACGGTATCTCAGGATAACAAGTCGCTGATGCAGGAGCAGATGAAGAAATTTGCCCCTGCATGGGCTGTCTTTGAGGTGGTATAGGCTTTTGCCTGCAAAAAACAAGACCGGTGATCCAGACTGTATGGATCATCGGCCTTTTGCTTTGTGTATTATTCTTTGTGAGGGACTGTCAGATGGTCAGGCAGCTGTCTCCTGTCTCAAGGGAAGCAATGCCTGTTCTTGCCATCTCGAGGATACCGTAGGGACGCAGACTCGTGATAAGGGTGTCGATCTGGTCAGGTGTGCCTGATGCCCTGAAGGTCAGGGACTTGTCTCCGAGGTTGACAAGTGAAGCGTGATAGGTAGAGGTCAGTGAAATAATATCGTTCTTTGTTTTTTTGTCGGCGCTGACCTTTATGAGGATAAGCTCCATTGCCACAGAGGAATCATCCGGCATGACCTCTGCCTTTTTGATGTCAACGATCTTGAGCATCTGGTTGATAAACTGCTCTACCTGCTCGTCATCGCCGCTTATGCGGACCGTGAGCCTTGAGTATCCTTCGATACCTGAGGGGCTTGCTGTCAGACTGTCTATGTTGAAGCCGCGGCGTGAGATGAGACTGGTGATCCTCAGCAGCACGCCCGGATGATTGTGAGCAAGAATACCTATGATCTGTTTGTTTTCCATGTATATCACTCCATTTCGGTAATCATATCATCGACGGTCTTGCCGGGTGGGATCATGGGAAGAACATTCTCGTCCGGCGAAATGCGGCAGTCAACCACTACGGGGCCTTTAGTTGAAATAGCTTCTCTTAATACCTGCTCTGCGTCGTCATCGTTGTTTATTTTCATTCCCTTTACGCCAAAGGCCTCGGCCACAGCGGCAAAATCTGTCTTTCTGTGGGGGTCTGTCTGAGAAAAGCGCCTTCCATAGAAGAGCTTCTGCCACTGGCGCACCATTCCGAGAACGGTGTTGTTAAGCACCACGATGGTGATATTCAGGTCATAGGAGCAAACGGTGGCAAGCTCATTGAGGTTCATGTGGAAGCTTCCGTCGCCTGTAAAGAGCACTACCTTTTTGTCCGGCTCTGCCACTGCGGCACCTACAGCTGCGCCCATTCCATAACCCATTGTGCCAAGTCCGCCTGAGGTGCACCACCTGCGGGGCTTCTCAAAGCTGTATCTCTGGGATACCCACATCTGGTGCTGTCCTACGTCGGTAACTATAATATCATTGTCAGAGGTCAGTGACCTTACTATGTCAATAACATGATAGGGGTGAGCATAATCCTCTGATCTGGGAGTTTCCGTTACGCCGGACTTCTTTGCCCACTCTGAGAGCATTTCTGTCCACTCGCTGTGATCCGCCTTTTCAACGGATTCGGTGAGCTTGCGGAGAGTATCCTTCAGATCGCCTACCAGACTGTGATCTATGTGAACGTTCTTGTTGATCTCGGCCTTGTCTATATCAAGCTGGATAATGGTTGCGTCCTTGCCGAATTTCTTTCTGTCGCCTGCCACACGGTCAGAGAAGCGGGCACCCACTGCAATGATAAGGTCGCAGCTGTCCGTAGCCTTGCCTGTCTCGTATCCGCCGTGCATACCGATAGTGCCGATAAACAGTCTGTTAGAGGACGGGAAGCCGCCAAGGCCCATGATAGACGTAGCCACAGGACAGTCGATCTTTTCGGCAAACTCAAGAAGCTGCTTTTCGGCATCTGCACTGACAACGCCGCCGCCCATATATATCATGGGACGCTTTGCACTGTTTACGGCTTTTGCAGCAGCTGCAAAGTCAGAAGGCTCTGAAATGAGGGGGTTAGTGACCTTTTCGGGGATCTCTTTGGTATATTCGCATACGGCGCCTGTTACGTCCTTGGGGATATCTATGAGGACAGGTCCCTTTCTGCCGGACATTGCTATACGAAAGGCCTTGCGGATGACGTTTGCCAGGTCCTTGACATTCTTGACGATGAAGTTATGCTTCGTAACAGGAAGAGTTATACCGCAGATATCAACCTCCTGGAAGCTGTCACGGGCCAACAGGTCGTTGGACACATTTCCTGTGATAGCCACCATAGGGATAGAATCCATATAGGCTGTAGCAATACCTGTTACAAGGTTTGTGGCGCCGGGGCCGGATGTGGCAATGACCACGCCGCATTTTCCTGTTGTTCTTGCATAGCCGTCAGCAGCATGAGCTGCTCCCTGCTCGTGGGAAGAAAGAATATGGGTGATCCTGTCGCTGTACTTATAAAGTGCGTCATAGATATTGAGCACTGCTCCGCCGGGATAGCCAAAGACGGTATCTACGCCCTGCTCCAGCAGACATTCAGCGATGATCTCAGAACCATTGAGCTGCATAATTAATACCTCCGTTTTACACAACCGTTTATGCAACGGTTTTTACAATCAATATACCAATCATACAATTTTTTGACATATAAGTCAAGCCTTTAGAGCACTTTTACAATATCCCCAGGGCCGCAGATGCTGTCGATTACTGTCTGAAAAATCCCTTGCGAAAAAATCAAATAAACACTTGACATAAGGGAACTGTAGTGTTATAATAGTCAAGCAGTCAAAAATGCAGTTCCAAATTTAATACATGGTAGCTCGTCGGGCTCATAACCCGAAGGTCGTAGGTTCAAATCCTGCCTCCGCAACCACACTTGATTAAAGGTAAAGAGTTTTGGCTCTTTGCCTTTAAGTAATACCATAGTGAACCTGTGATATTACTTAAAGGCAATCCCCCTGATGGCACAGAGGGAAAACCTTTAGATTGTATTTTGAAAATCATTTGAGATTCGTGTTACAAACAGTTTAAAGTCATACTTTATGACTTGTATGGATCCTTGGCAACTCCTGCTACCGTCGGAGATATTCTCGCGTGTGATGCAAGACTGTCACTATCACGCCGACA